>DASYZB010000156.1 GCA_035946615.1 Verrucomicrobiia bacterium | reverse complement strand
CTTTGGACGACGCTGCTTTTGCGCCAAATCAGCGCGGCGTTTTGGTTCACGATCCTGCTCCCTGCAGCCATTGCGGTCATCACTGCGGCGAGTGGAGGGAGTGAGTCTCTGATGCTGGCTCTCGTCGGTCTCTATTCCGTGGCAGGATTTCTATGGGCTTGGCGCTACTTTTTGCGCATGCAGGAGCCGGCCTGGACGGGAGGGGTAATCGACCTCCCTGTGTGGCCCGGCGCTAAAGTTCGTCCGCCAGGCGCGCTGCGAAACAGAGCCCCGATTGTTGCCCTGGTGCGAAAGGAACTGCAACTGCACCAATTGAGCCTTGTGGGAATAAGCTGGTTGTTCCTGTTGCATTTGGGCGTCGTCTGGTTGCGAAAGGCAGGCCAGCAAGAGATGGGCGACGCATTAAAAAATGGATTGGCGGTCTTTGGCGGTCTGTGGCTGTTCGTGCCGTTCCTGGGCGGTGGCCTCAGCATCGCCGAGGAACGCAAGTTCGGCACGATCGAGAGCAGTTTATCGCTACCTGTCTTAACCCGCACGCAGTTCAGAATCAAGCTTCTGTTCCTTCTGCTGCTTTGCGGCCTTATCAGCCCGCTGTTATTGTGGACGGCAGAGGGCATTGGCAGCGCTCTGGGCGCAGGGCCAGACATCGAAGCATTTAAAGTGGCGTTCGACTTCCATACCTTGGCGATTCTGGTTCTGGTCTTTTCGAGCCTGTCTTTGCTCTCCTTTTATGCATCGTCACTGGCAAACAACCTTCTGCAAGCGCTGGCAATTTTTATCATCATTGTCATCGCTCTGGGGGCAGCCAATGCGGTGGCAATTCACCCACCGAGAGTTTTCGGCGCCTCGGCCTGGCGTGGCATACTGATTTACCTGGTCGCCTGCCCCGTGCTTGTGGTCATGGTTCTGCGCCTTGCCCTCAGCAACTTCAGCCGCTTGGCTCAGAGCTGGCATTTGTGGCGACGCAACATCCTCGCCCTGGTCATTGCGTTCGCGTTTATCTCCGTCTCGGTTAGCGCGGTGTACAATCGTTTTTGGGAACTGCTCATGCCGCTTGAACCCCCTCACGGCACGGCTCGACTCCCTGGCCCGAACAGCGTGGAAATCAAGTCGGACGGCAGCTTCACCCTGACTGCGCTATTGCCCAATCACTCGCTCTGGATTGATCGCCTCACATACGAGCAAGAGAGATGTTTGCCGTTTTTGCACATCTCGCTAGGCGGCCGCTGGGTCAGCATGAGCGAGAACCGCTTCGTTCCGGGAACAAATTGGATGGACGCCGCGGCGACCTATATCGAGACGGTAGCGATTCGCTCCGATGGGACGCTCTGGGTTTCCACCAGGCCCCGCAAACGATGGACCGGCGGAAACTCGTTTCTACCACCACCCGAGCAACCCGCCGCCATGGTCCAATTCGGCAGCGAGACCAACTGGCTCAGTGCCGCCGTTGAGAACTACAATTCTGTCGTGCTGTTGAAAAACGACGGCAGTTTATGGCGGTGGTCGTCCGAATTAGACACGGGTAAAGGGGAATGGAGCAGTCTCCGGTCGTTTGAGCCCAGCCATATAGGTGCTGACTCTGATTGGGTTAAGGTGATTGCCGCTCGCAGAGCGGTATATTGTTGGAAACGTGACGGACGAGCGTGGGCCATTAATCCCTGGGTTCGGGGAGAACGCAACGAGACGCTACGGCCCGAAGGATTCCAGCGCCTGCCGCAGTTTGACCATAACTTCTGGCAAAAGGTGGCCAACTTCCGGAGCTGGCAGATTGGTCTCCGGCAGGACAGAACCCTGTGGGCATGGCAGGATTTCTTCAGGCAAAAACCGGGCCAGAGGAATGTCCTGACAACGCCATTGATTCAAATCGGAGCAGAGAATAACTGGGTTCAACTCGGTGGGGGCTGGTTGGGCTTTGCGGCCCTTAAACGAGACGGCTCAATCTGGGCTTGGAAATCCTCCGAAGATGGATGGCGTTGGGATGACCCGAGTTTTGCCGCCCAAGCCCCGGTTCGGCTCGGCACTCATCGGGATTGGGCAGGGATTGGCAGCTTGTTAAGCAGCACGGTTTCTCTTTCCGAAGACGGCACCCTCTGTTATTGGGAGGAGGGGGGTGCTTCCTACTTTGAAGCTGGGCGCGCCTTGCTTCGGGTTTCCAGGAGACCCTCCAGAATCGAGAACATCTTTCAGCACGAATAGCGCCCGCCTTCGGATGGCGGCTGGCGGGCTATTTGGTTGCAAATTCCTGGTGCTCCCGGCTGGCAAGGCCTTGGCGCAGTCCCGCCAGCACCCCTCTCATATCTCCGCGCAGCAGGGCCGCCGTATCGAGCCAGAGGCCGGGAAACATCCGGCTCTTAACCAAGCCGCCCGCGTCGGGTGGAATTTCCTGGTATTCGTCCTCGCGAAGTTCCCACCATCGCACCCATTGCTCTCCTGTCACCCAGACCAGGTATTCGCGGACTCCATTGCGGCGGTAGGCGGCTTTTTTCTGGTGCAAATCGTATGCCCGAGAACTCCCAACAATTTCGACTGCCAGTTCCGGCGCGCCTTCGAGGTAGTCATCCTGCGAAATCCCTGTCTGCCCAGCCCGCCCTGAAAACAAGTCGAATCCATTCCTTTTCCATGGTAGGTTTGTTTCATGGGCTTGGATGCTACTGCGCGCCGGCGGTTGCTGGGCGTGCTGGTCCTGTTGGCAGCGTTGGGGATGCTCATCGCGGGTGAAACGGTTTTGAAACAGTGGCTGAGCGGGTTCCGGTTTCTTGTTTACTGGCTTGGTTGCTTCTTCCTGACCGGCCTGGCGATCCTGTCGGCTTACCTCGATGTGCGGGCGTTGCGCCGCGAAACCCGCCGGGAAGAACGCGACCTGATTGAGTCCACGATCAAGGACATCCAGGCCGAACCGAACCCGAGGCGCAACCCGCCCGGAAAAGGCCGTCGCTAACCAGATTGTAAATCCCCGCAGTTTTCACTTTGCCTTATGAAAAGCGCAGACAAGGCGACGGGCGGGACGAGGGCTAAGGCTTAGCCAAACCGCCCGAGCCGACTCCGAGGCCAAAGGCCTCGTTCATACTAGCCCAGGGCCAGCGCCCTGGAGAAAAGCGGCCAATGCTGAGTCTGCAGGCCAACGGCCTGCCTTATACTGAGGAGCCCCTAACATGAACTACATCTTCAATCTGCCAATGCTTCTCCCTCTCCCCTTCCGCTTCTTCAGTGGCGAAGTAGGTTTCCGATGCCTGTTTCTTCAGGCTGCGCACACGACCGAACAGGTCCAGTTCTTACGACGTGACACCCAGGCCCACGCTGTATTCGCCATAGGTGAAGGCTCGGCCGCCGCCGCCAAAAACGTTGGGAATCCTTTGGCGCGTGCCGTTGGCGTTGAGCGCAACGGTGGGAATCAGGGCGTTGCGCTGGACCCGATAAAGCGCGCGGGTCTGTTCAACGTTCAACACCGCCACCCGCAGGTCAGGATTGTTCGTCAGGGCCAATTCGATCAGCCGCTGCAATTCAGCTTTTAGTTTTTGATAACCAATACATCATCTTTCAACCCAATCGCCCTCGCTTTCCGGAAGCCCTTAACGAACAACTCGTGTGCTAACTGCGTCGATATGATTCCGGCCAACGCCATGTCGTCTGTCTCGCTTACCGGAAAACCCTGCCGCATTTTCTGCGCAAGTTGCCCCACCGCTTGAGCCTTGAAATAGCCCGCCTCAGCAATTTTCGCCTCCGACAACAGTTCTATTACATAGTCCGCGGTTTGCTCATTGAAAAAACTCTTATGTATCGGCGCCCGATAGGGCCGTTTCGTCCGCTGCCAGATTTCCTTCGGCAACCATTTTTTTCCCAACCTTTTCAAAAGGTACTTCTCGTTCAACCCGCGCAACTTCATCGTGGCCGGCAACCGATTGCAGAATTCCACCACCCGGCAATCCAAAAACGGAAACCGCCCCTCTATCGAGTGCGCCATCGCCATACGGTCCCCCTGCGATGAGAGCAGGTACTGCGATAAAAATATCTTTATTTCAAGAAATTGCGCCCGCGCCAGCGGCTCCCACCTTGCAAACCTCTCACCCGTCAATCTTTCGATCGCATCTCTCCCATTGTCCCCATCGTCTCTCATCCCTCCTATGAACCCCTCGCTCAAAAACCGGCAGTTCCTTCGGCCATTCCACCACCGCAATGCATGCGAGTAATCCGCCGACTCCGTCTCTGTCAGGCCTCTGCGAAAAAACGCCGACACAAACGACGCGTTTGCCCGCGTCAGTTCCCCGATGTCCGGATACAACCGTTTCAGCAATAATGGGCGCCACTCCGACTCTGGCTGACTCGCCCAAAACCGCCTGACCTTCGCTTCCTTGAAAATATCATATCCCCCAAGAAATTCATCCGCCCCCTCGCCCGTCAGCACTACTTTGTAGCCGCCCTCCCGTACGAGCTTCGATAACAGGAACATCGGGGCCGGGGCCGTCCGCATCACCGGCGTCTCTGTATGCCAGATTACCTGCGGGAATATCCGCCCGATATCCGCGTGCGTCGCCCGGACAACCTGGTGTTTTGTCCCAAGAAATTCGGCCATCTGACTCTGAAACCCGCTCTCGTCAAATTGCTCATCATCAAAGGCTATCGAAAACGTATCCAATGGATTGCTCGTGAAATTCCGGATGATCGATGCGATGATTGACGAATCCAGTCCCCCACTCAAATAAGCCCCCACGGGCACATCCGCCCGCAGCCGGATTTTCCCCGCATCAACCAAAAGACCTGACAACTCCTCCTCATAATATTCTCGGCTCCTTCTTCCTACCGCTTCTGACGAACTGTTCCAGTCAGGGAAATCGATCTCCCAATACCTTTTGATAGAAATCTTCCCATCCCTCGCCACCAGATAATTCCCCGGCGGTATCTCAACTATGTCCCGGAAAACCGTCCTTGGTGAAATCGGGCTCCAATAGGTAAACACTTGCTCCAACCCGATAGGGTCTATCTGCGCTGAAACCCTGCCCGAAGCCAAAAGCGCCTTAATTTCCGATCCGAAAACCAGGCTCCCGCCCCGGGTCAGTGTGTAGAAAAGTGGCCGCACCCCCAGCCTGTCTCGCGCAAGAAACAGGGCTTGCTCGCGTCTGTTCCAAATCGCGAACGCAAACTGCCCGTTGAATCGATCGAGACACTGTGGCCCCCACTCCTCATATGCATGCAGCAACACCTCCGTGTCGGATGTGGTAGAAAACCGGTGACCGCGCGATTCGAGTTCAGCTCGCAGCTCGATATAATTGAATATCTCTCCGTTGAAGACGATCCAAAGCGTCCCATCCTCATTCGAGATTGGCTGCTGTCCCGTACTGAGATCGATGATGCTCAGCCGGGCGCTGCCCAACACGATTGGCCCATCCAGGTAAATCCCAAATTGGTCCGGCCCCCGATGGCGGATGCTCCCCAGCATCTCCCGCATCACCTGCTCGCCGACATGCTCGCCGCTATCCAAATTGAATATCCCCGCAATGCCACACATCTGGTTTTAGAATTGAGGTTTCCGACTTTAGATTGGGACAGATTACCCCTTGACATTGCTGCCGCTTCCGTTCCGCGAGATGCCTGCGGCAGATAGCGCAGCAGGTTTGGGCGGCGGTTCTGCTGGCGTCTCGCTGCCAAAGGCGCAAATGTTTATGCATTGCAATCGAAAATCCAAATTCAAAAATCCCCCAGTATCGCCGCCTGCGCATGCAAATACCTCGCCATTCTCCTCTTGCCCTCAATATCCCGGAAAACCCTGCCTACCTGCTCCGCCGTCAACCCAACCGCCCCACCAATTTCCGCCGCATTGTAACCCCGATCCTTCCCATATAACACAAGGTCCATCTTGTTGTAAGGCAGTGAAAAATAAAACTCCTCTTGCGACTGTGGCATCGAATAGGTATCAGTCGTCGGCGGCCGGCTGAGTATCTCCTGCGGCACACCCAAAAACTCCCCCATCTGGTACACCTGCGTTTTGTAAAGATGTGCGATGGGCTTGATATCCGCCGCCCCGTCCCCAAGCTTCACAAAAAACCCCTGATCATATTCGAGCAAATTCGGCGTTCCGGTCACCGCATAATTCAGCCGGTCGGCATGATAATACTCCAGCATCTTGCGCGCGCGCTGCTTGAAATTCGTGGCCGCAACCAGGCTCAGATAGGTCTCCAATGGCAACCGCTTCTCCCTGCGTTCCCCAGAGGGTGACTCCGCAACAATCGAAAAAATTCGCAACTGGTCCCCCTTAATCACACTCGGTAACACCAATTTCGATTTCCACCCCGGCCCGTACTCCGCAATGACAGCTTGGATAGCCTCTGCCTGCCGCCGATAGCAACCCACCGCCTCCAATATGCCGGAGATGTCCTTCTGCACCGTCTCCATCCCCAAATGCGCGGCTACCTGCTGGCTCAAACGCAGCGTCTCGGGTGAGGAATCTTGTTCCGGCATCATCAGCCCCAGCACCCGCTCCCTGCCAAGGGCGCGAACAGCCAAAGCGGCTACAGTGCTGCTATCAACTCCACCCGAAAGCCCAACTACCACCCCCTTCTTCTTGAATCGCCGCAGGACCGTCTCCCGAATGAGCCCTTCAATCCTCTCCGCCTCCCGCACGCAATCCAACCTCAACAACTCCGCAGAAAGTGGTGTTTCGTTCATCCTCTCTTCCGTTGCATCCTGCGCTCTCGGCGCGCTAGATCACGATTTTGTAGGAAGGTCATGCCAGAAACTCGATTCTCCCCGCAACTATACCGAACGCGCGCGTTCTACTCAAGCGGCACATCTCCCCGTTCAGTGCGAATTTCGCTTTTCCCATTTCCGCCTGCCGCTTTCTGCTTTGCCTGAACAAAGCCTGCCACCTTTTCAATGCTGTCCAGGTTCTGAGGTGTCATGTCCTCAGGCTCGATAGTTATCCGATACGTTTTCTCTAAAAACAGGATCAGCTCCAAAATGCCTGTCGAATCCACAACCCCATTGTCCAAAAACGATGTGTTCTCCTGCAGTGACCCTTCCTCTCCATAAAGGAAATTCTTCACTACGAACTCCCGTATTTCTTTCGCGTAGTTCAGCATTTTTCTGTTCCAACCTCATCGCTAACCTTTAACACCAGCGCCCTCACATTTCCCCTCTTATCCTCCACCCCTCGGGCGGCTGCATATACTCCATTGTTTGAAAGACGCTCCCCAAGACCCAGACCTTGCCCCAATCCAACCTCAAAAGCCAGCCATCCCTTTCTTTTCAGAAAGCGGGGCGCATCCCGCGCCACCCGCCAAATGACCCCTACTCCAAATGGCCCTCCATCAAACGCCAACTTCGGCTCATGTCCAGAAAGCTCCGGATGCATCACTGCCACCTTCGCGCTCGCGACATACGGCGGGTTACACACAATCAGATCAAAAAATCCATAAAATGTCTCACATTCGAATGGCGCAAACAGGTCTCCTGCGAATATTTTCACCCGGTCACTGCATCCAAGCTGCCGCGTATTCTCCCTGGCCAGCTCAATCGCCTCAGGCGATAAGTCCGCCGCAAAGACTTCGCACGAGGGCGCCAAAACGGCTATCGCACACGCCAGATTCCCCGACCCTGTGCATAAATCAAGCACCCGCGGCCTCTGATTCCCTGGAAGGATATCATCCGTTAGCAGCGAGCGTGCCGCATTCCCCAGAATCTCCGTCTCCTTTCTTGGGATAAGCGCCTGGCCATTGCAGATAAACTCCAACCCCATGAAACGTTGCCGGCCCGTCAAATGCGCCAGCGGCACACCGTCCGCTCTCGATTTCAACAACCCCTCCAGCGCCTTGTCTTGTCCTTCGCTCAAAACCGGCAAGTCAATCTCCATCGCTCGCTCCGCCGACACCGGGTTGCCCCCAGCGCACGACCACAAAGCTCGCACAGTCGCTTCCATGGTCTCCTCCGGCTTGTCCGCCAGCGACGGTATCTTTCCCCGGTACTCCTCCACAAGCCTGTTCACCCGCTCGCTAGTTTCCCTTTCCGTGACATCTAAACCCATATTCCCTTTACCTCCCATTTTTCTGGTCTTCTCCGTGTGTGGCGGTCGCTTAGGCTACCAGAATTCTGCGGTTGTCTTTCTCGCCCCCCGAGATTTCATCCTTCATCCTTTCCCTTCAATCCTTCTTTCCTTATCTTGCCATTGTCGGTTTTGGGCAGTTCATTTCTAAACTCGACCTGGTGCGGCACCATGAAATTCTCGAGCCGCGCCGCGCAATGCCGTAAGACTTCCCTCTCGCTCATCTTCACCCCTTTATCCAACACCACGAATGCCTTGATTGCCTGGCCACGATTCTCATCCGGAACCCCGATAACCGCCGCCTCCCTAACACCCGGCAAGCTATATAATACGTTCTCCACCTCAGTCGGGCTCACCTTTTCCCCTCGCGATTTGATGATGTCGTCGCTGCGCCCTTTAAAATAAAAAAAGCCCTCCCCATCCATCACAAACCAATCCTGCGCGCAAAGCACCCGCTCCCCGGGCAACTCCCCAGCCCTCAGCATCTTCGCCGTTCGTTCCGGGTCCTTCCAGTATCCCAGCATTACATGCGGACCGCGCACATGCAAAATCCCCGGCACACCAGGCCCAACACGCTTCCCATCTGCCGACAGCAAAAACATCTCGGTTCCCGGTATCGCCTTGCCGACTGACCCTCTCTTCGACTCGAGCAACTCCGGCTCCAGGTAGCTGACTCTCTTGCATTCCGTCAGGCCATACATCGCGAAAACCAGCGCATTCGGAAACATTTGACGCAACGCCGGTATATAACCCGGTGGCAACGCCGCAGCAGTATTCGTCACACGCCGCACAGAGGGAAAACACAACGGCGTCTTTCGATGCATGGACAACATCGTCGAAAAGATCGTCGGCACACCAGGGAACACCGTCACTTCATGGCGCCTGATCCGCTCGAATACACGTCCCGGATAAGCAAACGACCGTTCCAAAACCAGCGTAGCCCCGAGCCCCGCCGCGATGAGCACCTGGTAAAGCCCGTAATCGAACGCCAAGGGCAGCACATTCAATAGCTTGTCCTTTTCGCTCAATCGGAGATACTCCGTTATACTGTCCCGGGCGAACACCATCGACTGGTGCGTCATCGTCACACCCTTGGGCGTGCCCGTGCTCCCTGATGTAAAAATCAGAGCCGCCACATCCAGCGGTATTGTAAACACGGGCTTGTCCATAGGAGGCGACTTGCCTACAACCTCCCAGTAATCTTCAATTTCAAACCGCGCTTCACTCCACCCCTGCTTGTCCCCCGCGTTGGCGCACAGCACGTGGCTGAGTCCCGTAGCGCTCGCTCCGCTCGTATCGCAGGTCTCTCGCCCTCTTTCATTCTGTGTGCTGCATTCTGCATTCTGCATTCCTAAAACCTGCCGGCGCAAATGTTCGTCTGTAATCAGTATCTTCGCCCCGCTCTTGTCGATGATATACCTCAATTTCTCGGCTTTTGTTTGGGGATTCACCACCACAAACACACCCCCAGCCCACAGTGCCGCCCAAATGCCAACCACGCATTCCAGCGCGTTGTCGCAGTAGATCACCACCCGGTCACCCCGCCCCAATCCTCTCCCAACCAGGGCCGAGGCGCACCGCCGCGCCTGCTCAAACAGCTTAGAATACGAGACAGCCCCCGTCTCGGTTATCAATGCGCTCTTCTCACCGTGCTCATGCGCCGTCCTTATCAAGCTGTCGTGCAGCAACCGCTGAAACCGTGGCTTTTCAGGAAGCCTATCCTTCATAGTTTAATCCTTCCTTATCCCTCATCTCTCTCCCCTTGCCTGTAAAGGGAATTCATTCGTCACACCGTCACACCGTGCCTCTTGGCTCGGAGGCAATGGCCTCTTATAACGCCGCAGATGATCACGTAGAAAACGATCAAGAAAGCGATTCACCAAAGTCCTTTTAAACCCTTCACGATCTTTTTGGATAACGCGCTTAACATCGGCGTCGCCCATCCTGATTGCATTCTCGTCGGGCGGCCAAGCTGCCTGGTTTTGGAATCCGGCGACGGCTAGCGCATTCTTGACCTGGAGCATATCAGCGGACTGAGCGACAGCTTTTCAAACGGCGGAGGCCGAAGAGGCCGCAAACGCAAATGACGAGTTAACCAGTAACCCTCACCACACTCCCAATGCCCTCGACAATCGAAAATCAAAATTCAAGAATCTAAATTCCTCTACGCCTTCCACACCTGCCCTGGCCGCGTCTCCTTGCCCGCCATTGCATTGCGTGTATCCACAATCACCTGCGCCCAATCCGCCAGCTCCTGGTAATTGATGCACGCATGGTTTGTGGCTATCAGCACCAGGTCAAAGCCCGCTACCGTCTCCCGGTTCCATTCCACCGACTTGGTCCCCGCCCAGTGCGCATGCTCACGCGTCGGTCTTATCACCGGCACATACGGATCATAATACGACACCTTGGCCCCACGCTGACTCAGCATCTCCATCAGGAAATAACTCGGCGACTCCCGCTCGTCATCCACGTTCGGCTTGTACGCCAAACCCACCACCAAAATTGAACTCCCCTTTATCGCCTTCTGCCGCTCATTCAGCGCGTCCGCCACCCGGTGCACCACGTACGCCGGCATCCCCGTATTGATCTCCCCCGCCAACTCGATGAACCGCGTGTTCTGGCCATACTCCCGCGCCTTCCACGTCAGGTAAAACGGGTCAATCGGAATGCAATGCCCTCCCAGACCCGGCCCCGGATAAAACGGCATGAACCCGAAGGGCTTCGTTTTGGCCGCTTGAATCACCTCCCAAACGTCAATACCCATCGCGCTATAAACCACCTTGAGTTCATTCACCAACGCAATATTCACCCCGCGAAAGGTGTTCTCGAGCAACTTCGTCGCCTCCGCTACCCGGCACGACGATACTGGAACGACCGTCTTGACCGCCTTGGAATACAACTCCACCGCCTTGTCCAGGCAGGCCTTTGTGTAACCCCCAACCACCTTCGGAATCAGCGCCACCTTGCTGTCCGGGTTGCCCGGGTCCTCGCGCTCGGGTGAGAACGCCAGGTTAAAATCCTTGCCCGCCTCGATGCCCGAGCCTATCTCAAGCACCTCGCGCAAATCCTCGTCCGTTGTCCCCGGATACGTCGTCGATTCCAGCACCACCAGCATCCCTTTCTTGAGATAACGCGCAATGTTCTTGCCCGTATCCAGGATATACGAAATGTCCGGCTCGCGATTCTTGTTCAACGGCGTCGGCACACAAATGATAATTGCCGAGACCTCCCGAATCCTTCCAAAATCACTCGAAGCGGAAAACACGCCTGATTTTACATTCTCCGCTACAACCGCTGAAGGTATATGCTTGATATAACTCTTGCCCTGATTGAGCATATCCACCTTCCCCGTGTCGATGTCCAGTCCCAGCACATCCACCCCCGACCGGGCAAACTGAAACGACAACGGCAGCCCCACATATCCCAACCCGACAATCGCTATTCTCATATTCCCTGTTCGCTGTTCAATAGGTTCGTTGTTCAAGATTCATCGCCTATCCTGCCTCATCTGCCGGCTACCCCAAATTCGCTTCATTACGGAAATCCAATCAGAACAAATACGGAAAGACGGGGAGCCAACCATTTTCAAGCATTTCTGCTTTCTGCTTTCAGCTTTCCGCTTTTCTGCTGTTCAGCCCGGAAAATGCTCCCTTTGCCCATCCGGGTCCAATGAATACAGCACAATGCGATAAAACCAGCCTCACTGAGACGCAATTCGAGCGCACCCCTGCCCCCTCGAACGCCGCCCGCACCCTCGCCATGGTCCCCGGCGAGGTTTGGGTGCTCCTTTTGACCCTCGCCTGCCTCCTTGGATTCATCCACAAAGCTGTCCATATTGATGACACTTTATTCCTCCGCGCCGCCGCTCATATCCAACACCATCCCGGGAATTTTTACGGGTTCAACATGAATTGGTATGGCTCGGACCAGCCAATGATCGAGCAGTTCGATAACCCCCCGTTCACCAGTTACTACCTCGCCTTCGTGGCATGGGTGGGTGGTTGGAGCGAGGGCGTCCTGCACTTGAGCTTCATCTTGCCCGCCTTGGCGGCGGCATGGGGAATTTATCGCCTCGGACGCTACTACTCGGCGCGTCCGCTGCTGGCGGCCAGCGCGGCAGTATTGACCCCCGTGTTTCTCATCTCAGCCACCACCCTCATGAGCGATGTGCTCCTGCTGGCGTTTTGGGTTTGGGCCATGGTTTGTTTCGAATCGGGCTTGCGCGGCGCGCGCATGGCCTGGCTCGCCGGCGGCCTCCTCGCCGGACTCGCCTTTATCACAAAATTCAGCGGCTTATCACTGGTTCCGCTATTCCTGGCTTACGGCTTTTGGCGCCAACGGCGTTTGGGCAATTGGCTAATCGCTCCGTTGCTGCCGCTGCTCTTCGCGGCGGGTTATGAGTGGCTGACGTTCCGGCTCTACGGCAAAGGGCTGCTGCTCACCGCCAGCGGTGTTGCTTCGGGCGCTTCGCATTGGCATTTTTTGGATAGGGCCTTCACCGGCCTCAGTTTCGCCGGTGGCTGTTTTTTGCCGGTATTGTTTTACGTGCCCTGGTTGTGGTCGGCGCGCAGCTTTATCAAAGGCTTCTGCGTCATCGCACCGAGCCTGTTGCTCTATCCGTATCAGGGCTCCTTTGCGCTGCTGTGGAATCCTGACGGCAGCCCGGATTGGCTCTTGTGCATCGAGAGTTTCCTATTCATTGCAGCCGGGCTTCACATTTTCCTGCTGGCCGCAAACGACCTTTGGGACCACCGGGACGCAACCTCGCTGCTGCTCTGCCTGTGGGTGTTCGGGGTGTTTCTATTCGCGACTTTTGTTAATTGGTCCTTGAATGGTCGCAGTTTTCTGCCGATGGCGCCCCCAATCGGCATCCTTCTCAGCCGGCGCATGGACTGGCAATGCGCCCGTAATGGGCTGTCAGGAAATACATTCGTCGGGAAGCAATTTCCTGTCCTCCTTGGGAGGAAAGGGCCAGGGAGAGGAGGCCCTCTGTCTCGAAACTTCCGTGTTGCATTACTAGCCCCTGCGTTGGCAGCCGCGGTCGTAAGCTTTTTTCCGGCAAAAGCAGATTACAACCAAGCCGCCGTGGGTCGAACCGCCACCCAGGAAATATGCGCCCGCTACCAGCAGCCGGGAAAAAGCCTCTGGTTCGAAGGGCATTGGGGCTTTCAATACTATATGGAAAAGCAAGGCGCCAAGGCCCTCGACCACTATTCCTCCAAACCGGCCCCCGGAGAATTCATCGCCGTGCCGTCTGAGGCAGTGAATCTCTTCGATTTATCCACTAACCTGATTCGCTTGGTCGAGACATTCGAGTATCGGCCAAACCGCTTTTGGTCAACCATGAGCAGCACAGCCGGAGCGGGATTCTACACCGCCAAAGCCGGCCCGGTCCCCTTTGTGGCCGATTCCACCGAACCTGAGCGCTACTATGTGTTCAGGGTCATCCAGCCATCCCCCTCGGCGGGCAATCCAACAAACAACCAGGCCGGGCCGGGCGCGCTCATGCAGCAATTCTGGTGCGAACGAAGCATTAGGATTTGGAAGAAAGCCCTGCGCAAAAATCCCGGATTAATCAAGGCGCAGCTTGAGCTGGGCGGGATTGCCGAATTCCAGTGTCAACCGGCCCAAGCCATCGGCTATTACCAAGCCGCCTTGCGCCAGGCGCCCGACTCTGCCCGCGCCCTGAACAGGCTCGCCTGGCTCCGCGCCACCAGCCCGGACCCAACCCTCAGAAACGGACGCGAAGCCGTCCAACTCGCCACCCGCGCCGATGAATTAACCGGACACAAATCCCCCGAAGCCCTCACGACTCTGGCCGCCGCCTTTGCCGAAGAAGGCCATTTTGACGAGGCCCTTGCCGCCGGCCAGAAAGCCATCGACCTGGCCCGTGCATCAAAGCAACCGAATGTCCTCGCCCTCAACGAACAAATGCTGGCCCTGTACCGAGCCGGCCACCCTTTCCGGCAGTAAGACACCGGCTGAGGAGTTTGCGAGATGGGCCACAAGAGTCCGCCACCAGGTCGATTCGAAAAGCATAAAGCCGACCTGCGCCCTCCCTCTCCTCCCCGGGAGGAGAGGGCTGGGGAGAGGAGGCCTTTCTCTATCACGCCTCCGTCTCACGATCGCGCATGGCAGCAGCACCGCCCCGCAACCCATCAAGTAGAGTGCTCCGGAGGCTTTCGGCGCTGCTTCTTCCCGAGCGCCGCCAATGGTGGTGCTACGAAGCGGTTATTTTCAAGCTTGCGCATTACCTGCAAGCAGCCGGTACGCCGTTGCAGCGCGTGCCAGATCTCCCACAAAACTCCATCGCGGTTGTGCCGCCATTGGTGGTTCCAAAAGCGGAGTTCCTCGACGCCCTGCGCTCTGAGCGATTCCTCACGCGATCTGTCATGCTGCTTTTGATGGGGTAGGCCATGTTCAAATCCATCCAACTCGACTGCCAGCCGCGCCACTGGGCAGTAAAAATCCAGATAGTACCCAGCCAATGGGTGCTGACGCCTGAACTTAAATCCTGCAAATCGTACGGCCTTCAGACTATTCCATAACTGCCGTTCTTCGCGGGTCTGGCGGCGACGAAGGCGCCGTGCATTGCCTGTAGGATTCACAGAGTTCATGTTGGTAAATTATTGCTGGTTAAAGAAGCTTCTTTTGACACTGTTCTGCCCCTCACACTTCTATTTTATTGTGATCTGTCAGTGCCTCCTCTCCCCCAACCCCTCTCCTCCCCCTCTCCTCCCCCGGGGAGGAGAGGGGTTGGGGGAGAGGAGGCCGTCTCGCTGCCAGCCCGCCAATCACGCCCGCGAGTTACTTTTGGGGGACAGTGGGTCACACAGACGAAACCGTGCCGGACAAAGGCCTCCTCTCCCCAGCCCTCTCCTCCCGAAGAGGAGAGGGAGAGCGCAGGCGGCAATCCTCATCGGAATCCACTCCCGCTCCGGTGGCGGCTCCCCTCGCCTCCTCTGAAGGAGAGGGGTTGGGGGAGAGGAGGCCGTCTCGCTGCCAGCCCGCCAATCACGCCCGCTACGGAGTTAAGATAGACGCCGCCTCCTTCCTCCTTCGTCCTTCCCCCAGCTTGAAAATGTCCCCTATGCCCTGTAGGTTTCTTCCAATGAAGACCGAAACATTTCCTCTGGCCATGCCCGACGACCTGATGGCAGAAGTCAGGCGCACCGCTAAAGCGACCGGCCTGTCCCTCTCTGACGCCATGCGGCGAGGGATAAGATTTGGTTTGGTCCGTGTCCGCGAGGAACTCTCAGAGCGGATTACAAACGTCGATCCTCTACCCAAGACGTACCTGGACCAACTCTACCGGGAGCGGGAGGACGACCTGGACTCAATCCGCCAATTTGTTGCGGCTCAGCCCAAGGAGGCCGAGTGAAGGCCTGGGAAATCTGGACAGGCCCTCTTTTCGGCGCGCATCCGGTTCTGCTCATTTCCGCTCAATCGAGAATTGACCACAAAAAGGCCGTAGTCGTGCTCAAAGGGGTTTTCGAGCCCTGCTTTCTCAAGCCTTTTTGGCTACCCTCCGCCCCACAGCAATTCCGCTGAACTGTCTCCGTTCGGCGGACAAGCTCTCACTGCCCAAAGCGTGACATTTCCAGAAAAATCCTGCGAGGGCTGACTGACAACTTGGATGTCGTGCTTGCGAGCGCGTGCCCGGAACGCCGGCTTCAGCCGGCTTTTCCCCCTCCATTTCCCCTTTCTGCTCTTACCCTGCTTTCCGCTTTCTGTTTCAGCTTTCAGCTTTCAGCTTTCCCCCGCTGCTCTTCCCTTCCCATTGCCCTCAATTTGGACAGACCGCGACCCAAAGCTCCAATCTGGAAGCAGGAGGTCCTTGGATGAATGCTCACACCCGTCAAGCCTTAGCCTTAGCAACCATTATCAATCCACGTGCCAGGCAAGGACGTATAGTGCAGACTCCTTGCTGCAGCAGATTGAAAAGGAGGCCCACAAATCTTCGTGGCAGGCTTGAATGATGGAAGATTTCATCAGGCTGATACAGCACAATTTCCACCGGCTGAAAGCCGCACTTGGCAAGCATTACTGAAAACGTAACCGGCGTGAAAAACGATGCGTGATCCCAGGCATCCACTTCGTGGCCAAACACAACGGTTTGTCCAAAATAATTGAGGGAGTTCGCATTGGGTACGCTGGCGACAAATACTCCTCCAGGGGCGAGGTGCCTATTAACCGACTCGAGGAAGGAGCGGTGATTGGTCAGATGCTCAAACAACTCCCCAGCCATTACGACGTCGAACTTTTCGCCCAAGTCCATAGTTTCAACATCAGCACACTGGATGTCATACCCCTTTTGCTGCAGTTCCTCGACCGCTTGAGCATCGTAGTCGACGCCTTTGACCCGTTTGGCCTTGGTTTTTATTAAACCATGTAACCACCATCCGGCCTTGTCGCTAACCGCCGCCTCATGCTCGACGCATCCCAAATCCAAGACGGTCTTATCAGCTACATATTGAAGCAACACGTCTAATCGCCTACGGCGAGTGTACCTGAGCGCTGGCCGCACAACGGTGCGGTAGAATTCGTCTGTTTTTGCAAAGTGGTCCATCTGTTTATCCCGGGCGCAATGGATGTCCCCAATTCGCCGCGAAAAATGAAACGAGTTTGGGGACCGAACGCTACGGCAGGGTCAGTATGTGCGAGCAATAATCACGGTCAAGTTTGGAAAGACCATCAGAGAGTTGAGCAGTTGGTTGTCGGCGGCGATCCCATTGCGTTTCTGGTAGGACGAGTGTCCAGGTTTTGGACAACCTGAGAGCTAATCTCCAAGCGTCAAATTATGATAACCCGCCGAAACCCCTGCCGCATACGCTCACCAAAGGGCTTTCGGATTTCATTTTAATAAAACCTCCTCGAGGCATGGCACTTGCTCTTTTTGGCCTGGAAAACACTCATTTCCAGGAGACCTAAATTGTGACCGTCAACCAGAAAGAACCTGTTGCCGCCCTCGATCCGGCGTTTGGCGTCGTTCCAGAGCTCGCCCCTTTGCCGGCCAGAGGGGAAGCAGTGCAGGCTCGCAGGAACCATGGCGCAGGCTTTTCCAGAAAACGCGAGGAGCATCAGTTCAAATGCCTTTACTGCGGGTCTAGCGCGGCACCGGAACCGTTTCTGGAAGACTGCCCAGATTGCTATCTCGGCAAGCCTTTCAGAACGGATTGCTTCAAGTGCTGCAAATGCGCTGCCGTGCAAGCCTGGCCAATACCCGCCGATGTATCAGCGTTTTACGATTCGTATCCAGTGCACCGACGGAAATCGGGTTTGCATCGGCTCATGCGCAAGGTGGTTATGGCTCCTGCATACTTCAATCCAAGCTTGCTTACGGAGGGGAGCACGCTCCTGGATTATGGCTGCGGAGACGGCTGGTTCCTCGAAAAATGCAAGCAACGGAACGTCTTTTTGATCGGGTTTGAGAAAGCCCGAACCCTTTCCGAGAATATTTCCAAGCGGCTCGACATTCCGATCTACTCCGACCCCGAGCGGCTTATCTCAGACTTTCAAGGCAAAGTGGACATTCTAACGATGCACTTTGTTCTGGAGCACCTCACCGATGTTGCAAACGCCTTTGGCCATGTCCAAAAGCTCCTGAGGCCCGGAGGCACGTTCTTCTTCACAATCCCGAATATCAATTCATGGGAAGCAAGGTTGTTCGGAAAGAAGTGGCATGGTCTTGACGCCCCACGTCACATCAGCTTTGCAAATCCCGACTGCATTAAGACCCTCGCTAGGAAATATGGAATGAAATGCACCGAGGTCCGATCCATCCCTTTTCCGAACGGATTTGCCGGCAGCGTTCCTGTTGTTCTCACGGGTCGTTTCAACTTTCTGCTTTATCTTTGCGCCCTGCCCCTCGGTCTCGCCCTATCCCGCCTGGCTCCCAGTGGGTTCAGCGCCTACTCGCTAAAGAAAAAAGTCCAGTCCACTTCTGGCAGCGCTCCGGCAACAACCCACAATCCGTCAAACGCCTAAACCAAAATGGCCACGCACCCCTTAATCAGCATTTGCATTCCCTGCTACAACGGAGCCAAATTTGTCGCCCGTACGCTCGACAGCCTCATAAGCCAGGCTTTTGAAGATTTCGAGGTGATCATTGCCGACAATCACTCGACTGACGAAAGCGTAAGGATAATAAGGAACTACCAGGATTCCCGCATCAAGCTCATCCAAAACGAGTCGAACCTGGGTCTGGTGGGTAATTGGAATAAGGTGCTGTCCCTCTCAACAGGAAAATACGTTAAGCTGCTGTGTGCGGACGACGTTTTGTACCCGGAATGCCTGTCTCGTCAGTCAAAGGTCCTGGAGGATGCCCAAAACCGAGGGGTTGTCCTGACCGTCTGCAATCGGGATGTGATTGACGCAAATGATAGACTTCTTCTGACCCGAAAGCCCGCATTCCGGGCTGGCCGGGCCAGTGGCGCCAGCCTGATCCGCTCATCAATTCGGCGGGGAACAAATCTCATCGGTGAACCAGCAGTTGGCTTGTTCAGAAGAGAAGTCCTGGGCCAAATTGGCGTGCTCGATTCAGCAAACCCGTACCTAATCGACTTGGCCTTTTGGGCAGAGGTGCTGAAGCATGGCGATGCTTTTGTTGATACCGAGTCCTTAGCCGCTTTCCGGATTTCGCGGGACGGGGCAAGCGCTGAGATAGGCGGCCGCCAGGCAGCCTATTTTCGCAAGTTTCTTCGGGCCATCCGCACAGACAAGTTCTACCGGGCGGGTATGCTCGATGTCATGCGCGGATACCTGTTTTCTTTTCAATGGGCTTTACTCAGAAATTTGTTCTTGACCTTAAATACAAACCATCACGGCCTGAAGACGTCGGGATCTCCAGGCCATGTTTACGCCACGACCCAGAGGTAACTCAACACGCACCATGCTCATTTCGATCATCATCCCGTGTTTCAACGAAGAGAAAGTCCTGCGCGAGACTTACGCGCGGATTTCAAAAGCGCTGGGCGGGGGAGAAACCATCAATTACGAGCTGGTTTTCGTGGATGACGGCAGCAGCGACGGAACACATCCCATTCTGCGCGATCTGGCTCAACAGGACCATCGGGTGCATCTGATCCGATTTTCTCGGAATTTCGGGCACCAACCCGCAGTCAGCGCAGGCCTTCGTTATTGCCGCGGAGACCTGGCGGTGATTATCGATGCCGATCTGCAGGACCCGCCGGAAGTCATACCGGAAATGCTGGGCCAGCTCCTAACCTCCGGTTCGAACGTGGTCTATGGCGTTCGGAAGAAACGGCAGGGGGAAACGGTTTTCAAACGTGCCTCGGCCCATCTGTTTTACCGGCTATTGAATGCGTTGTCCGAGGTGCCGTTGCCTGTAAACACCGGCGATTTTCGAGTCATCGATCGCAAGGTGATTGATGCCTTCAATGCGTTGCCTGAAAAAAACAAATACATCCGTGGCCTCATAAGCTGGATGGGTTTCAAACAAACCCCCTTCTATTATGACCGGGACCCTCGCCATGCCGGTTCGACCAAATACACACTGAAAAAAATGCTCCGCTTCGCATCCACGGGCATTTTCTATTTTTCAAAGAAACCGCTCAAAATTGCGACGACGGTCGGTTTTCTGTCGGTTGCCGCCGGTTTGTTGCTTTCGCTTTGGCTGCTTTTCAATAAGGTCGTAAATCCTGGCTACCTGGTATCCGGTTGGACCTCGCTGGTCCTCGTGGTGATCTACTTTGGCGGGGTTCAACTCCTGACGATTGGAATCCTGGGACACTACATAGGCAGCCTGTTTGACGAAGCCAAAAAGCGCCCCGAGTACATTGTCGATGAGGCATTTCATATCGAGGGGGCCAGTGACAAGGTCGTAGCGCAGGTATGCGAACCAAGTGCTGCCAGGATTCTTTCCCTGTCCCGCAGTATCCCGGAGGGATAATTGACAATAGCCCAACGCTTCAGCGTTGGGAAGACGTTGAAGAGGCGTTAGTCCCGAAGGGACGGCTGAATCCAGGTTCCCGCTCATTCTACTATTACCAAACGTGAGACTTGAGACCGATGTAGCCGGAGAGCACCCATACTCGACGAAAAGACGAAGGTGATCGAATGAGTGGGGAGGTTCAGCCGTCCCTTCGGGACCAGCTTGCCATCGACCGGTTCCCAACGCTGAAGAGCTGGGCTATTGTCAGATGTCCCCCCGGGACAGCCCCGGCACCTGGTCCGGCTTGGCTTGGTTAAAACGATACAATGCTTTCAGCGTGTGCGGTCGCTTTCGGGTTTGTGAAGTGAGGCTTGGTTTCCACATGGGTTTCCCGTAGCCGGCTTAAATCCATCAAATTCGGTCAAGGGAAGATTCTCGTATATGCTTACCGGGGTCGAAACATTCAGGTCCAGAACATGAATATTGACCGCTGTTTCGGTCAGGTATGCATCCACCTGATCAGTCCAATGCGCGAAATAGGGGCCCAGCCACCATCGAGTGGGCAGACCGGGTGGAGATGGTATGCTCTGGAGGGATGCGCGCCGCTGCAAGGCGAAGTGTCCGACCATCCAGACCCGATTCCCTTTCTGCAGAGTGTCGCTGATAGCGTCCAAAACGGGAAGCATAGGCTCCGGCTTGTTCAACTCCGCCAACATGAGGTCCACGCGATGGACCTCGTGGGACGCCAGGGGCGGGATGGTCAACCATTGGGAGGCGCCGTGATAGTAGCGCGCGAACGTAATGCCCTCCCACGCGGTGGCCACAATGATCACGTCTCCCTTTTGTGCCCTTTGTTCGAGAACCGCTGCGACTAAATCGAGGTTGCTTCGCCGCGTATGCGCCTCATCCCAAAGCGAACGACCGCCCCAGACGAATGCAACCATGAGGAAGCCGACCCGAAGCAACGCGAATCGCCGGAGTGCCGGCGACGTCGAGCAAAGAACCCGGTCCAGGCAAATTGCGCAAAGAGCCAGCATTTCCAAATAGTACCATGGCTCTGTGGGAAGTTTAAGTTTCAAAAGGAAAGCCGCGTAGGCCGTGATGCCGCACACCATGGCGGTCGCGCAGAAGAGCAAGAGATCGACTTGGGCCGGGCTATCAGCCGTGTTGCCGTGGGGGTCCCCGCCGGATGCGACTTCGCTGGCGCCCTCGTGGGCTGGAAACTGTTTGTAAGCCGATACGATTACGGCGAGGACCAGCAAAGCTATCCATATCCACGTTTCTGGCGAGTTGCCAGCGCTGGATTCCCCAAAACTCCAAGACCGGACGGCCTCGCCGAAGCGTGCCCATAAAAGCGAAAAGCCGAAGGGAACTTGACCCATTGGAACATAGACAGACCCTCGGCGAATAATGGGCACATAAACTGCCATAGAGGAAGCGGAAACGAAGCCGATCCCCAGCAACAGGAGAATCATTTTCCAATTCCGTCTGCGTAAAGCCACTAGCGCAGTGGCAAACAACATAGCGCAGAGGAAAAGGGCGTCATAATAGACGCAATGCAGAAAGAGAGTGCTCGATATCAATGCCAGAGCAACCGTATATTTCGACGGATATTGCACCATCCGCCACAACGCCCCGAACGTCAGGAACAAGAGGCAAATTGCCAGGCCATAGGCCCGATTCGATGTCATTGTGAAGAGAAAGACCGGCAGACTCCCAATCAACGCTAAGCACAAGGTTGGCGCCCTCCCGCCCATCCAACGGGCGCACAGCCATATAGACGAAAGGCCGAACAAGCTTATGAAAAGCCCCAAAAGGCGGATGCCTCCATCGCTGCCTCCAAGCCCAATATAGCTCCAGCCCCTCAGGAGCAGCAGCCAGAGGCCAGGAAACGATTCGAATGGCATGTGATTCCAGAGCTCTTTCAGCGAGGGCATCTGGGCCACATTGATGCTATTGGTTTCATCGCGCCATAATGGGCCGGCGTTGAGCGTAGTCAGAACAAACAGGATGATTAGGAAGCCGCTTGCAGCCAGCGCAATGGCGAGTTCC
>DASYZB010000155.1 GCA_035946615.1 Verrucomicrobiia bacterium | reverse complement strand
TTCATCTCGTCGCCTCCTGTCATCAGGAACCTTGTTTTCCAGCAAAAGGTACCGATGGACGGCGGGGCCCGACCTTTGGATGGCACCTTCGCGCTATCGACAAGGTTCGAATACTTCCAGGCAAGGTGGCAGACCAACGGGCTGCTGTTCCGACGGCTTGGCGGCTTGGGTGATGTGACCAATCTCAGTGTTGCAGCCGAATTGGTTTCAATTTCCGGCCACGAGCACGCCCTGGTCGAGCCGCCGGGGCGCTTAACGACTTGGGATGACCGCGACCCGTCGATCGCGGGCAAGGCGGTCTCGATCTTTTATACGAGCCAATTCATGCTGGAGCCGCTGCGCCGAGTGGTGAATATGGGGATCATGTATGCAGGCTTTGGCAAGGTGGAGTGGGCTGGGAACCATTTCAGAACGGAAGCGGAACTCGATCACGAGCACATTGTCATCACGGGCCAATTGCTGCCGGCGCCGGGTGGGCGTCCAAGCGGCTTGAAAGTGCATTACGCCTTTCCACACCAGACCTACCATTACATCATCCGCTACTCCTACGCGCCTACTCCCAAGTATTCGTATTTACCGGCGGTCATCAGGAGCTGTTGGATTCCGGACGATCGGAAGCAAACCGAGATTGAAGTGGACGAGTGGCGGATTATCAATTTCGAAATCGACGACACCCTCCTGGCGGACAATGCTTTTGGTATCGCCCCTTTTGCCCAGTTCAACCGCTGGGCGACCCGCGTCTATCCCAATGGCGCAGTTTACGACCGGGGCACCAATGGGGCCTTGCAAATGGCTTACATTTTGGACCCCTTCGGCGCCCTGCTCCCCCCGCGGCCTCGCATTTCGAGGATGCTTCTCTACACAATTTGGGGTGGGATGAACGTGGCGATTTTTGCTCTCGTGTTGGGAGCGAAAGAACCGAACAAAGAAAACAGCAAACATGAAAGGAGAGTTACAGCATGAGATTCAAATTCAAACCACAAACAGGGCTCTTGGTTGCCGGCCTGCTGGCCGCGAGTTACTCGGAGGCCTGCTATTATCAGGGTACAAGCGCGGTCTGTATCGCAAGTGGTGCGACAGTAGACGGCATAACCTGGAATAGCAATACAGGCGCCGGTCAACAACCAATCACCGCAAGCCAGGACTGGATAGTCTACGCACAGGCGAATCACCATGTTGTGTGGTCGGGAACCGGAGCGGGAGGGTACCAGGGCACTGGCGGCGACGGTGGTACCCTTCCAAATTATTGTGTCGGTCCAGTCCACTTTACGGATGCTTCGGGGAACACATCGTCTTTCGCCTCGTGGTCCTACGGCGAGATATTTGGGGATCCACCGACTGCCCCAGGGGATCATGGGATATACGCGGGGACGGTTGACCCTAGCAGCGGCACATGCTCGTAACGTTTCGGGTGATTCCATGTCCCAGGGAAGGCGCGGGCTTAACGTTAGCGCCCGTGCCTCCCGCTCGGTTCGATTCGAGGAATGTTCGATGAAAAAGAATTCCCATGGATTCACCTTGATTGAGTTGTTGGTCGTGATCGCCGTCATCGCCATTCTGGCGGCGATGCTGCTTCCAACGCTACATCGGGCAAAAATCCAGGCAGATTCAGCCCAATGCCGCAACAACCTGCACCAAATCACATTGGGCATCAGCATGTACGTGCAACAGAGCGGCGTGTACCCAGACGCGGCACGGTTGCCCGGGGAAATCCAGTCTTTTGTCGGAGCGCCTTGGCCATCGAACAACTACAGCTATTCTACCAATGGACGTTCCGATACATATCTTGGCCCACCGCGCAGTGTTTATGCCTGCCCGGGGTATAATCGAGTGCGGGGTGCTTTTTTTCTCTATTTTGGAGCCTCGGAGTCGTCTGGAAGCTATGCGTATAACGATTCTGGTTGGCTCGAGGCCTGGGAACATTTAAACCGACCCATTCCGGAGGATCTGTGGAACCAGGGGCTGGGCTGGGTGGGCGCGACGTCCACCAGTAACATGGTTGGCGCTCTTCCACCAACTCCCGAAAGCAGAGTGCTCCACCCGAGCGATATGATCGCCATGGGTGACACGCCTTTCGTGCCCGGGGCCGACCCCCCGGGCGGTGCTATGAACTTCGGCCTGGACTTCTCGTCATCTTATCCTGCCTTCTATACCAACGCCTCAACACTGCGCTTGATGGCGCAAAGACATGCCGCGCGCTGGAACGTGGCCTTTTGCGACGGTCATGTGGAAAACCTGCCGACCCAATTGTTTTTTTACTTCTCGAACCCAAATGTGGCGCGCCGCTGGGACAGTGACAATCAACCTCACAACGAGCAATGGCCTGGCCCCTAAAGACAGGGCGCTCAGCAAACAGAAAGGATTAATTCGATTGAATTGGAGGCGGGAGATTTGGTTTTACAGAACTGCGGCGGGCATGTTGCTGTTGACCGCGCTGGCAAAGCTGTACAGCGCCGGAGGGGGCGCGAGAATTCTCCAGATTCAGGACCAGTTGCTTCATTTGGGTTACCGGCGAGTGATGGTTCTCGCGGCGCTCTTTGAACTGGCCACGGCCGCGCTTTTGGTATGGAACCGGAGCGATCTAAGGCGCTCGCTGATGCTCCTGTGGTTGAGCAGCAACTTGATTGCCTATCACCTGGGCAATTTCCTATTAGGGGTCCACACATGCCCCTGTCTCGGGCAAGTGGCGGACCGCCTGCCTCTGCCGCGCGGAATGGCGGACGTGATGCTTCAACTGTTGGTTCTTTGGTGGTTTCTTGGAAGCTGGAATTCATTCTGGCGGCTTTGGGGCTCAGAGCGGTGGTCGCGTATCGCTGCGTCGCCACGCCGTTTTTTCGGGAATACCTCTGCCCTTGGCCAGTAACGATTCGAGAGGGGTGGCGGGGGTTGCGGGTCTTTGGAAATAGACGCGGCGAGCGGTGTCGAGGCAGCGAGACTATAATGAATCGCTTTGGCGGTTTTTCGCCCGCCCTGAGGACGGTGGAAAGCCGAATATCGTTCGAGTATGAAAGTAATAACGTCCAAGTTTTCACTGGTTGCCTTTGGACTTGCCCTTGGGTTTTTTCTCGGACGTGTGCCATTACGTGAAGCGCACGAAAGCGTAGGTTCCACTGTCGTCTCGACAAATTCCCTTGCCCATGCGGCAGGGCAGGGAGCGCCAACCGCATCGCGCGGGCGATTGGTCGCCCTGTCCGCCCGCCAAGAAGATCAGGATGCGGCTTTCTTCCGCGCACTCGCCGCGGCCCACTCAGGAGATAAGAACCAGCAACAGTTGCAGGCGTTAATAGGCTCGCTTAGGCCGCAGGAAATCGGGCGGATAATTATATTGGCCCAACAACTCACTAACAGGGTTGACAGAGCTCTGGCGCTGGCGCAATTGACTGGACGGCTAAGCCAAATCAATCCCCCGGCCGCTGCCGAACTTGCGACATCGCTTGACCCAGGCCGTGAGCGGGACCGGCTCTTTGGCGTTATTGCAAGCGCGTGGGCCACTAGCGACCCGCAGAGCGCGTTGGCTTGGGCGCAAGGATTGCCGGCAGGAACCGGCCGCAGCCAGGCTACGCGCCAAGCCCTGACATCATGGGCTGCTGGCGATCCCAAAGCTGCGGCGGATTCCCTCCTGAGCCAGCCTTCCGGGAGCTTGCTCAACAATCTTGCGGGTGAGGTAACGAGCGAATGGGCTTCAACGGATCCAGCGGCAGCCGGCAGATGGGCAGTCGATAATTTGTCCGGGCAAGCGCAAAAGGATGCCTTGTCTGCGCTGGGGGCTGTGTGGGGGCGGAAGTCCCCAGCGGATGCCGCTGCTTTCGCAGCAAGCATTTCTGCCGGCGACACCCAAAACGCCGTCGTGGACAGCGTCCTTACCTCGTGGGCCGCCTCGGACCCGGTCTCGGCGGCGAAATGGGTGGATCAGTTTCCCGAAGGCAAGGCGCGAGACGAGTCGGCGCGTACTCTGGTGATTTCTTGGGCGATAAATGATCCGGCTGGCGCGGCCAATTGGCTGCAAGGGCAAAGCCCGGGCTCGACCCGCGACGCGGCTGTGGGGAGCTTTGTCGAGGTCGTGGACCGCACGGACCCGGCTGCGGCAGCAGCCTGGGCGGAGTCAATAGGCGACGAGAGGGAGAGGCTTTTGGAAATGCAGACGGCAGCCGGCGCTTGGATGAACGCGGACCAGGCGGCTGCGCGCGCCTGGGTGCAGAACTCAGCTTTGCCCGACAATGTAAAGCAGCGTCTCCTCGGTTCCGAGCGATAACTTCACCGTTGGGGTAGTGGTTGCAAAACCGTCGCGAACATCACTCGGCTGCCGCCTCTCGGAAGCGATGCGTGTTATGGAAGAGCATGAAGAAAAGTTAAGAGCAAGGCTCCGCTGGGCCTTGGCGGGGCTCGCGGCCGCCGTTTATTGGCAGGTGTCGCTCCACAGCTTCATTAACTACGATGATCCTCTTTTTGTTGGCCGCAATCCCCACGTTTATACCGGCCTTACGCTGGCTAATCTCAGGTGGGCCTTTACGACGCTGAGCGGCGGTGCGACCTCTTATCAGCCTTTGGTTTGGCTGAGCCACCAGTTGGATTGCCAACTGTTTGGTCTGAAGGCTGGGCCTCAGCATCTGACAAATCTTTGGTTCCATGTGGCCAACACACTCCTGCTTTTTACGCTGCTGGACAATCTCACAGGCAAGCAGTGGCGCAGCGCGATGGTGGCTGTTCTATTTGCCGTGCATCCGCTACATGTTCAAACCGTCGCTTGGATTTCCGAGCGGAAGAGCCTGGTTTGCACTTCGTTCTGGCTGCTCACGACGCTTTGTTATGTGCGGTATGCCCGTCAAGGAGGCGTTTGCAACTACTTGCTCTCCCTGCTGCTGTTTGCTGGCGCCCTTTTGTGCAAGCCCATCGCCGTGAGCCTGCCAGTCACCCTCTTACTGCTGGATTTTTGGCCACTCCGACGCTTACGCCTGGGAGAATCGGCCGGGTGGCGGCCCGCGCCGCTCGATGCCCGGGATCAAGTGGCCAAACTGGATGAGATCGCGCCCTCGGTTTGGCGGCTCCTGCTCGAAAAGGCGCCATTCTTCCTGCTCTCGGCGATAATGTGCTGGGTGACGGTGCTGGCGCAAGCCGACTTGGGAGCCATCCAGACGCTCGCAGACGTCCCTTTGGCCGTCCGCCTAAGCAACTCCGTCGTCGTGCCCATCCTGTATTTGTGGAAGGCGGCTTGGCCGGATGGCTTGGCTCCGATTTACCCGCTGCATCACGACTGGGCGTGGTGGCAGGTAGCTGGGGCCGGCATGGCGTCAGCCCAGGGGAGATACAGGAGGCTATGGCGTTATTGGCGGATATTTCTCGAATAGCGGCCGCCGGAAAATGAACGTCAGTGTCGGCTAGTTGAATTGAAGCAAGCGGCCGACCACCAGAATGCATGCCAGGCCTAACTAAAATCCTGATTGTCACCGACAGCCCGGTTTTGCCGACTGGCATGGCCAAGGCCACCCGTCTCATCTTCGGCGGGCTGCTGGCAAAATACCCGGGCCAGTACGAGCTTCACCAGCTCGGTTTATTCCAATGTTACGCCGTGACCACGCCCCAATGGCCTGTCTATCCGACGATGACCTTCAAAAACCGCCAGGGCAAACTCGAGTTTACGCCCGAGGACAAATACGGCCAGAAAACCTTCTTCCTCCTGCTGCCCAAGGCGCAGCCGGACATCGTGTTTGCCTTCGGCGACCCGCAGGCAGTCCTGTATTTGTGCCTGCCGCCAAAGGACCGGCGCTACAAGCTGATTCTCTATATTAACTTCGACGGCCTGCCGATGATGCCCGGATATGGCGCGATTCTCAACCACGCGGACGTGATTTTCACGAAGAGCGAATTCTCCATGGAGGTCCTTGCGCGCTGCTTGCCGATGGTGGCCCGCGAGAAACTCGGTTACCGCTACAGCCCGGCGGATCTCGAGAGGTTTGCCCCCGTGCCGCAGGAGACCCGGGCGGAAATGCGATGCGACCTGTTTCCGCGCTGGATGCCGCCGGAGTCTTTTGTTCTCGGCTGGGTTGGCCGCAACCAATGGCGCAAGCAGGTCTGGGTTTTGTACAAGGTCCTGCATTACCTGCGCAGCGGACAGTACCTGGTTTGCCGGGCCTGCGGGCGGGTCAGTCTGTTCGAGTGGGACCCGACGCTGCAAGGGGGCGCGGATTCCCCGCTGCTGGTCAAGGAGTCGCGCCCCGATTACCGCCACGGCTGTTGCGTCCATTGCGGTTCGATGGAAATCGAGCAGGCCAACCCGTTGCCGGACCTTTTCCTGTGGTGCCACATGCCCGAGGAACCCGAGGAGGCCTGGCCGTTGCGAGCCATCGAGGAGCAGTTTGGCCTGCGGCGCGACCGCGACGTGTATTACACGCCCGAGCATGGGCACAAATCAGCTTTGGCGCCCGAGGACATGCCGATGCTCTACCGGATATGGGACGGCCTGTTGTTTCTGAGCGGCGGCGAAGGGTTCGGGTTGCCGGCCTGGGAGGCGATGTGCGCGGGGTTGCCGGTGGTTTATACAAATTATTCGTCGCACGCCGAGTTCGTGGGCCGCGCGCAGGCGGGCCTGCCGGTGGGAGGGATTTTGCAACCGGAACAAAAGACCTGCATTTGGCGGATGTTGGCGGACGTTGGCCAAACGATAGAGGCGGTGCGGCACTTGTACTTCAATCGCAAGGCGGGCGGGCAGCTTGGCGAAAACGGGCGGAATTTTGTCCGGCAATTCTCGATCGAGACCCAGGCGGAGGCATGGCACGAGACCTTCCAGCGCCTCGTGCGGCCCGTGGCGGCAGCAGGCAATCCCGCTGCCGCTTGTTCCACGTCGCTTTCAAGATGAGCAAACGGGTTGCCTGCAACAATCATTCTCCATCGCGGGGCTTTGTCACGAGCGCCGTTTCAAAACTCATCTTTAACAAGGACCGGTCGCGAGCAGCCGTTGGGTTCCGGCGTGGAACCCAAGACCAGTTTGCCATAGTCCAGTTTAATCAGGCGGTCTGCCAGGTAGAAGTAGCGATCATCATGGGTGATGACCAGGACGGTTTTGCCCCGCGCTTTAAGTTCCGGAAGCAGGCGCTTGTAAAAGACTTCTTTGAAATGGGGGTCCTGGTCCGCCGCCCACTCATCGAAGAGGTAAAAGGGCCGGTCCTCGAGATACGCGGTCAAAAGCGCGAGCCGTTTGCGCTGCCCCTGGGAAACAGCCGTGGTCGATAAAACGCCGTCCCGCACCTTGACCTTGTGGTTCAAATGGAGCTGTTGGAGATACTCCTCGGCCTGGGTGTCAATGTTCGGGTTCTTCAAGCCGAGCAGGTTTTCGAACAGGTAAAAATCGCCGAAGACGGCGGAGAAAAGCTGGCGATATTCGTCCCGGTTTGCATCGCTAATCAACTGCCCATTGAGCCGAATCTCGCCCGCCTCGGGCACGTAAAGTCCTGCAACGAGCTTGGCCAAAGTCGATTTGCCGCTCCCGTTGCCGCCCACCAGGAAAACCAATTCCCCGGGGCGAAAGCTCAAATTGATGGGCCCGAGAATGAAATGGCTGTCGTCCTGCTCGCAATGGTACGAATGAAGGATAGCGCGCAAATCCAGGCGGTTGAAAGCGACCGGCGCTTCGGATTGATCGAATGAACAGGTTTCGGTCGAGTGCTCGGACAAGGAGATTCCCAAAGTTTGGACCTTCTGCAGGGCGACGCTGGCGCGGCCAAACAGCGAAAAGCTGCTCATCACCCCCGCCAGCGGACCCATCAGATACAGCGTAGTGACCACGTACCCCGTGAGCGTGTTCTGGCTGAAAGCCGCCAGATGCGGGACCAAAAACAGGATGACCCCAATGAGCACGAAATAAAGCAAGTGATTCCAGTTCTGGGCCGTGATGAAGCAGAGTTCGGCCCGCACGTTCTCGCGCTGATAGGCCTCCGTGGTGGATTGGATATTATCATTAAAAAACGCGCTGCGGCGGCTGCGATGAAGTTTCAGCTCCTTGATGCCCTCGGTGAGCGCGCGAAAATAGCCATACAGTTTGTCTTCCGACTCCCGCGCGCGGTTCAGCGAGTGAAAGGCGCGGGCAATGACCAGGCGGTAGCCGATGCCCCCAAAGAGAATTAACGCGGCCACCGCGGCAAGCATCCTCCAGGAGAGCCACCCCAAATAGGCGGCGCCCCCAAGAAGGATGGCGATATTGACCGAGATGACCGGTATCGCCAGCAGCGCCTGGGTGATGTTAAAGACATCGTCCGTCAGAGCCACCAGAATGCGGGGCGAGCCAATTTCTTCCAGGTTCCGCAATGGCACCGCAAGGATTTTGCTGATCAAATCGCGCCGCAACTGCGCAATAGCCCCCTGCGAGAATCTTGCCAGCACAACCTGGGAAACAAAATTCGTAAGGACCTTGCCCAGGCCCAGCGCGATGAAGGCCCAAAGCAATGCAGCGAGCCCGGCGGAGGTGCGCGTCAAAGCGGCGGTGACCAATGCCATCAGCCCGGCATTGCAGGCGCCGCTGAGCATCGCCGTCACGGTGGTGAAAATCATCATCCCTCGGCAGGTGCGGAATATAAATTTTAGAAGCATCATAGGTGTTACGAAATCTCAGCGGTCTTTAACTCCGGCTTGCCTTCTTCGCCAGGCGCGCCCTGGGCCTCCGCCAGCGCCGTTTTGAACAATCGAGCCAAAGCCTGTACGTTGGGCTCCATAAAAATATTCTCGTGCGAGCCGGGAATGAATGTGACCCCAACTTCGCCCTGGACGAGCTTGCCCCAGCAGAAATCCTCTTCGAGCGAGCAGAACAGGGGCTGGCCGCGCGTGCGGAACAGGCTGACACCGCCCGGATAGGACTGGTCCACATGGGTAATCAGGGCCTGGAGATGGACCTTCCACAGCCTCAGTTCGTTATCGGGAATCCGCTCGGGATCGATCACCTCTTCGAGATCAACTGGACCCGGTCCTTTCTCCCCTTGGATGCGCCGCTTAAGTTTGCGGCCCAATGCCCGGAATTTCCTCAGGATAAAGCCGCTCCGCTCAGCCGGCTGCAACTGGGCGAAGTCGTGCAGCCAATAAATGAAATTTCGCGCAAATCGCGACCAAAAACCTGGACGCCACCAGGCAACCGTTTCATAGCCGGCATTGGCCGGAGAGCTGTCAATGAGAAGCACCAGCGCGACGGATTGGCCCGCAGCCCGAAGCTGGCGCGCCATTTCGTAGGCGACATTCCCGCCAAAGCAATAGCCGCCTAAATAGTAGGGGCCCTGCGGCTGGAATTCGCGCACAGCTTGGAGGTAATGCTGGGCCATTTCGCCGATCGTCGCCGGTTCATCCAGCCCGGACTGGCCTCGGGATTTAATGCCGTAGATGGGCTGGTCGGCGGGCGTGTAGGCCGCCAGGTTCGCATAACCCCAGAGCACATCCCCGCCGGCCCCGTGTACCAGGAATAACGGCGGTTTGGCCCCCTTGGGCTGGATGGGCACCAGCAACGAACCGCAAGCGGGCCCCTGGGCTTGGGACAGCACCCTGGCCAGTTGGCCCAGGGTCGGCGCCTGGAATAACGTCACGAGCGGGAATTTGCGCCCGGTGAGTTTCTCGATTTCAGCAAAGAGCCGCACCGCAAGAAGCGAATGGCCGCCCAATTCAAAGAAATTGTCCTTCAGTCCAACGCGGGTGACATGCAGCAAGTCCTGCCAAAGCCCGCACAAGCGGCGTTCGATCTCAGTTTGCGGCGCGGCATAGTCCATCTGTTTTACCGTGCGCAGAACGCGCCGGGACTCGATGCGCTGTTGGATTTTGGCCGCCTCATTGGCCTCCAGCGCGATGGACCGGCATTGGGTGAACTTGCGTCCTTGGTTTTGGGCTGAGCCGCCGCCAGACGCGGGAATCGGAGCAGCAGACTGCGCCGAGAGGGTCACGTTTGCCACAGAAGGCTGAAAGGCAACTTCGGCCGCAAACCCCGCCGGGAACCGAAACACATAGCCTCCATTGAGCGCTTGTTTGAAATCGGCTCCTACAGATTCAAGAAAATCAAAAGCGGGTTTGTTTCGGGCCGTTTTGACGAAATGCAAATCGACCCATTTGGCGCTCCGCTCGCGCGCCCGCTCGCCCAGCCAGGAGAGCATGCGGTGCTCGACCCCGCGCCCCAGGACGCGGCAGCTCAAAAGAAACCAGTCCACCTGCAACAGGTCGGTGCGCCATTGGCAGAGGAGCACCCCGGCCAAACCGTAATCGCCAAAACGATCACTGACCTGGACAGCGAAGACCTCAGAAGAGGAGAGCCGTTGCTGGAGATCGCTTTCGGTCAGCCTCGCCGGGTTGCAATTGAACTGGTTGGTGCGCTGAGTCAACTGCGCCACACGAGACAACTCCTCAACGCGCATGGGATGAATATCGAGCTTGAGTTCCAGGCGCGACAGAAAGTCCAAAAGACTGGGCGACTGGACTCGAAGCTGTTCGCGTTGCTGGTTTTGCCGGTAAAGCTGCGCCCGCCGCTTATCTTCGGCTGTGAGTTTGAGATGATCAAATATCCAGCAATGATTCAGGAAATCGGGAATCTGCCGGGGTTCGGTGGGCAACTGAAGCACGAGCACCTCAGGGCAATTGGCCTCCACCTCGGCGCATTCGAGCGGGTTGTCGTCCAGGAAAATGAAACTGTCCAGGCCCAGTTGCAGTTCCTGAGCAAGAGACCGCAGGTTCTCGGATTTGGGCTGCCAGTTCAGACGCCAGGAAATGAAGTGTTCGCGCCGCAAGGGCATGTCCAGCCGCTGGTTGAATACCTCCAGCACATCCGCCTCGTTGTTTTTGCTGCACAGACAGAGCAACATCCCCGCCTCCTGCTGCGCGCGCATAAACTCTTGCAACGCCTTCCACGGCGGGTCGAGTTGAATTCCATGAGGGCCGTCTTCGCCGCACACACCCGACCAGAGAGTCTGGTCGCAGTCCAGCACGATGACTTTGCCGGGTGCGCGCTGCAACGAATGATACTTCCGCCCAATAGCCGTTGCCAGGCCGGTAAAGAATAGCGGCGTAAAGGGCACGTGGCCCAATTCGTCCCCGCTCGGATCATAGTACTCCTTTACGGGGTACCAGCGGCCAATATCCGCGCTGCTTAACACGTACACCCCCGCTGATCCTTCCAACCCGGCGACTAGAGCCGCCTCTTCCCTGGCCAGAACCTTGGATTGAACGGGGTCTGCAAGCGTAGCCGGTGAGGGCGGGCAAAGGCAAACCAGGAACGGGGTTGAGGTCCGGGAGGCAGCCGCTTTGAGAGCCGCGCTGAATTCCTGGACACTGCGCGCCAGGTTCTCATCAGGACCTTGCGCGCGCTCCTGGCCCGGAACACCGGCACGGCGCTGCCAATCCTCCAACCACAGCAGGACGACGTTCAGGCCGTTTTCATTGGCCGCCAGGAGACTGCACGGATCGAGCAGTTGCTGGAAGACTTGATTGTATGGCGCAAATTCCACTATCGCCGGCAGGTCCAGTTCCTTCAGCCAATAACCGAGCGGCTCAGCAAGCAATTCCGCAGTAAAGGTTGCCGTGATGGCAATGGTCCGCCGTGCTTTGCCAGAGCGGCACGCTTCGGCCTGAGTTTCCAAGGCAGGGCTGGCATGGAACTCCGCCAATCGGGCCTTGGGTTGTTCGGCAATAAACCTCAAGGCGTCCAAGCAGGAGGCCAGGAGTTGATCGATAGTGCCTGGCGCAAACAGGTCCGCCCGGTACTCGCAGTGGAGGCATAGCCCAACCGGGGTGTGCTCCGCTTCAAAACGCAGATCGAGCAACGCCGCATCCAACTCCACCGGCAGGCTGGCGGCTTCGAGCTTTTCACTGGGGAAAAGTTGGTTGGGAAAATTCTGAACGAGAAGCCCGACGTTATAGAGAGGATTCCGGTTGAGCCCGCGCTGCGGATTGACTGCTTCGACGATTTTCTCGAACGGACAATCCTGGTGCGCCTGGGCCTCCAACGCAGTCTCCCGGGCCCGCGCTAAAATCTCTTCGGCGGTCTCACCGCCCTGGATTTGCGCGCGGAGCGGCAGGAAATTCATAAAACAGCCGATGATATCTTCCAGTTCGCGCCGCGTGCGGCCAGCAACAACGGTGCCGATAACTAGATCGCGTTGAGCGGTCCATTTGTGAAGCGTCATGACCAGCCCGGCAAAAAGGACCATGAAAGGAGTGTTGCCTTGTTGCTGTGCCAGAGACTTCATCGCCTGGACCAGCCGTGGTTCGATGGTCACCGTTCGGCGCAACGCCTCCATAACAGGTTGTTCTGACGCAGCAAAGTCCGCCGGGAGCTCTACAGCAGGAGACGCCCCATCAAGTTTTTGTTTCCAATAATTCAATTCCCGTTCCAGGACCGGGCCACGCATCCATTGGCGTTGCCAGTGGACAAAGTCGATGTATTGGATGGACAACTTCGGGAGGGGCGGGGCAGGTTTGCCAGCCGCAAAGGCATCGTAGAGGGCCTGAAGTTCTCTAAAGAAAATTGCCAGAGACCAGCCATCCGATACGGTGTGATGCATCACCACGGCCAATAGATGCTCGCAATCCTCCAGACGAGCGACGCTGACGCGTGTCAGCGGGCCGGCTGCCAAATCAAAAGCACGCCGTGCCTCACCCAACGCCCACTCCCGCGCCCGCTTTTCCTTCTCCTCCGCAGGGGCGTTTCCCAAATCCACGTCCTGGGAATCGAACTGAAACTTCCGGGCTATCACCTGGGTCAGTTCGCCGTTGGCGTAATGAAAAGAGGCGCGCAGTGCTTCGTGGCGCTGGCCGATGTGGTCGAGCGCCTTTGCGAGCGCTTTGCGGTCCAAGTGACCTTTCAGGCGCAGAACCGTTGGAACATTGTAAGCATGACCGCCCGGTTGAAGCTCGTTCAGGAACCAAAGCCGTTCCTGGACAAATGAAACCGGGTGGGAGGCCCTTCGCGTCACAGCCTGAAGTGGCAGAATGGGAGCCGCGTGGTCCGTCCATTGGCCCGCCTCCAACCCGGCGCTTAATTGGGCTATCGTAGGGGCGCTGAACAGGGCCAGCAGCGGCAGATTGATCTTAAAGAGTTCATTGATTCGCGAGATGACTTGGGTCGCCAACAACGAATGACCGCCTAGATCGAAGAAGTTATCCTGAAGCCCGACCTGGTTGATGTGCAGCACTTCACGCCAAATCGCTGCAAGCTGCTCCTCGATGGGTGTCCGCGGCGCGATGAACCCTCCTACCCGTTGCTCTTCGCCGGGTGGAGGGAGAGCTTTGCGGTCCACTTTGCCATTAGGGGTTAAGGGGAGGGCATCGAGAAAAACAAACGCCGAGGGCACCATGTATTCCGGGAGCTTGGCAATCGCGGCCTGGCGCAAGTCCTGGGCTGAGAGCGTTTTGGCATCGGCCGCCACCACATAGGCCACCAGACGTTTGTCGCCAGGATGGTCCTCTCGCGCAACCACCACCGTTTCCCGCACGCTCGAGTGGGCCCGAAGCACCGCCTCGATCTCGCCCAGTTCAACCCGAAAGCCTCGGACCTTGACCTGGTAATCGATACGCCCCAAATATTCCAAATTCCCATCAGAGCGCCAGCGCGCCAGGTCACCGGTCCGATAAAGCCTGGCGCCTGGTCTGAAAGGATGTGGAACGAACCTCTCGCGTGTAAGGTCGTCGCGATAAAGATAACCCCGGGCCAGGCCCTCGCCGCCGATGTACAGTTCGGCCGCTATCCCAATGGGGGCCGGCTGTAACTGGGCGTCCAGCAGATAGACTTGTTCATTAGGCAGCGGGCGGCCGATGCTGGCGCGTGCGCCAGGCAAGCGCAAGGCGCAGGTCGAATAGGTCGTGGTTTCTGTCGGGCCGTAGAGGTCATAAACCTTCTGGACCCTGGTCTCGCGATAGATGCGATCGACCAGACTGGTGGCGAGGGGTTCGCCCGCCAGATTGATCACTCGCACCGAAGGAGGCACCGCTTTGAGCCGCAACAATTCGCGCATGGCAGAAGGGACCGTGTTGATGAGCCGGACTTCATCGGCCGCGGGCAAAGCAGCCAGGCCCAGGGCATTGTCAACCAGCAGGACTTTGCCTCCACAGCAGAGGGGCACGAACAACTCGAATACGGACAAATCAAAGCAAATGGACGTGGAAGCCAAAACACCGGAAAGGTCCTCGGGTCTGAAGAACCCTTTCGCCCAATGGATGAAGGCCGAAACGCTGCGATGTTCGATGGCGACTCCTTTGGGCCGTCCGGTTGAGCCGGAGGTATAGATGACATACGCCAGACTCGACGATTGAGATGCCCTCCGCGGCGCCTTCAGCATGGGCTGCAGGGTAGTGTCCTTTTGAGCCTCGTCTTGCCGGGCCTCCACGCAGAAGAGCTGCGCATCGCCCTTGGGCACCAAATCCAGCAGAGGCTGTTGAGCGATTAAGACCGAAAGACGCGCGTGTTGCACAATGAATGAGAGACGGTCCACCGGATAGCCTGGGTCCAGCGGCACGTAAGCGGCTCCCGCCAGAAGGGTGCCCAGCAGAGCGGCCACCATCTCGGGGGTGCGCTGGAGGCAAATGCCAACTAGACTCTCAGGCTGGACGCCCCGTTGCTGCAAATCCAGGGCGATTTGAACCGCCTCGTTGTAAAGCCTTCGATAACTCCAACGCTGATTCCCGCTGACCAGCGCCTCCGCGTCCGGTGTGCGGGCCGCCTGCTCGCAGAAGAGTGTCGCGATGGTTTTGTTCCTGGGATAATCCTGTTCGGTGCGCGTCCAGTCGATAAGCACTTGTTTCTTTTCTTCTTGAGGCAGGAGCGGCAGCGCGGACAGTTTCGTTTCAGGCGAGAAAACTGCCCCTTCCAGCAAAGCCAGAAAATGTTTCACCAGGCGCGCCATTCTGGCGTGCTCGAATAGAGCGGTGCTGTATTCGATCCAGCCTGAGAAGCCTTCAGGCGTCTTGGCCAGGCGGAGAGCCAGGTCCAGTTTGGCCGTGTGATTATCGATTTGCAGAGGGGTGAACCGGAGCGATCCGGCAATGCGCTGGGGCAAGGATTGCTCCTCCAGGACAAAACCCACCTGGAAGACGCGCGGATATTTCGCGTCCCGCCCGGGGTCCAATTGGTCCACCAGCGCCGCAAACGGAAGCCTGCTGTGCGCCCGCGCCCCCGAGACCACTTCGTCCAGACGCATCACTAAATCCTGAAATCGCGGGTCACCCGATAAATTGCAGCGCAGCGCAATTGGATTTTCAAAATTGGCAATGCCCGAACCCCGCGCCGGCTGGCCCGGGTTTGTCGAGCCAATCACCATGTCGCTACTGCCGGTGTAACGATGAAGCATGGTCGCGAATCCCGCCAATAAGGTCGTAAAGATGGGGCAGCAGCGCTCCCTGCTCAACTGCTCGATGGCTGACGTGAGGCGCGGGGAAAGGCTTATCTTCAAACGAGCGCCCTCGCCATTATGTTCGGACGGGCGCGGGCGGTCGGTTGGCAAATCAATGTGCTCCGGCGCCCCTGCAAGCTGGGTCCTCCAGTATTCCATATCCTCTGTTTCACACGGCGAGGAATCCGCTTGCGCCGCCGCTTCATCGTAGGGCAGCGGGGGCGGCAGGGAGATGGGATTTTGAGAAGCGAAACCTTCGTAAAGGGCGGTCAGTTCCTCAAATACGACTCTTTCGGCCCGGTCATCTGCGACAATCTCATGTAGAGCCAGCAACAACCAATGCTCCGTCGGGTTCAGACGAAAGAGCAGCGGACGCAAGACGGGTTGGGCCATAATGTAAGGCCGGCGCGTCTCTTGTTGGGCCCGAGCCAGACATGCCCGTTCCCGCTCATTGCCGTCAAGGGTGGAAAAATCAATTACCTGCAACGCGATCTCATCGGGGTTGCAGACATATTGGACCGGCTCGCCGTTATCTGAAGCGAAAATGGCCCGGAGCCCTTCGTGCCTCCTGGCAAGTTCAGTAATGCTTTGTTCCAATGCCCTCCGGTCCAGCGGTCCGCACAAGCGCAAGAGCAGGGGCCGGTTGAAAGGCGAGAGCCGGGACTGGAACTGCTCAAGCACCCAAAGGCGCTGTTGCCGGGAGGAAAGCCTCCGGCGGGTTGTCTGTTCCAAACACGCGCTGGCCCAGGCCCCTTGGAGCGTATCACTCTGCATCAGATGCGTTGCCAGCGTACCGATGGTCGGATGCGCAAAGAGGTCAGCCAATGAAACGTCTTCATGGAAGGTGTCGCGAATTCTGGATATGATCTGCATCGCGAGAAGCGAATGGCCCCCCAAATCAAAGAAGCTATCCTCAACGCCGATGGAATTGATTTCCAGAACATCGCCCCAGATCCCCGCAAGTCTCTCCTCAAGCGGGGTGCGAGGCGCGATGAATTCCTGCTCGATGTCTGGCCGGGCATTGCTCGGCAAGGGCAGGCCGCGCCGGTCCACTTTGCCGGCCGGGGTGAGGGGTAGCGCGCTGAGAGAAATGAACGCCGCGGGCACCATATAACCCGGGAGCTTTTGCTTAAGAAAATGCGCCAGCTCATTTACTCTTGGTCCCGGCGTTGACCGCGCAACCAGATATGCGACCAGTCGCTTTTTGCCCGGCATGTCCTCACGGGCGACCACCACCGCTTCTTTGACATCGGGATGGCCAAGCAGGGCAGACTCAATCTCGGCCAACTCGACGCGAAAGCCGCGTATCTTGACCTGCTCATCCAGGCGCCCCAGGAATTCGAGGTTCCCGTCGGGCAGCAACCGCGCCAGATCGCCGGTCCGGTACAAGCGATCGGAATCGATCTCCTTTGGAAAAGGATTGGCAATAAACTTTTGAGCCGTCAATTCTGGCCGGTCGAGATACCCCCGCGCCAGTCCGGCCCCGCCGAGGAACAATTCGCCTTCGGCCCCCTGGGGCGCCGGTTTGAGCTGCTCATCCAGGATCAGGGCGTGGGTATTGGCGATCGGTCGGCCAATAGGCAGGGACTCTTCATCGCCTCGGGCCAGGTAGAGAGTCGAGGTAACTGTCGCCTCGGTCGCTCCGTACCCGTTCATGAGAGCCACCCTGCCGCCGACGCATTGCTTCCATCTTTTATAGGCCTCGTTCGAGGCCTTCTCTCCCCCGATGATCATCAGCCGGACCGACTCGGGAAGCGGGCGTTCGCTGGTTTGAAGGAAATCGACCAACTCGTGCCAATAGGAGGTTGGAAGGTTTAAAACTGTCAGCCGCTCATCTTCAATAAAGTCCAGGAACCGTTCCGACGATGAAATCGACTGCTCAGGTCGCAGAACTAAGGCCGCCCCTCGAAGCCAGGTGGGAAAAATCTCCTCGACAGAGATGTCGAAGCTAAGAGGCGTGAACTGAAGCACCCGGTCGGTTCGTTTCAGTGAAAAGGCCCGCGTGATGGCCAAATTATGGTTCAGAAGGGCGCGATGAGCGATCTGGACGCCCTTGGGCGCTCCCGTCGAACCGGAAGTATAGATAACGTAAGCGAGGTCCCGCGCAGAGGGCGAGCTGTTTGGCTGCGAACCTGAACTGCCCCTGATGCCCTCGATAGCCTCCTGGTCATCCAGGCAAAGGGATTGGACCGAGCCTTGAGGCAGACGCGACAGCAGCCGCCGGGTTGTCAGGACCAGTGGCGCCCGCGAATCGCTCAGCATATAGGCAAGCCGTTCGGAGGGGTATGCCGGGTCCAAAGGCAGATAAGCGCCGCCAGCTTTCAAGATCGCCAGCAACACCACCATCAAATCGAGCGAGCGTTCCAGACAGACCCCGACTAGAACCTCAGGTCCGACCCCGAGGTGTTGCAGATAATGAGCCAGGCGGTTGGCACGAGTGTTTAGCTCAGCGTATGTCAACTCGGCCCCTTCGAACCGAACCGCAATGGCCGAGGGCGCACGCTGGGCTTGAGCAAGAAAAAGAACCGGGTAAGTCGATTCAAAGCCATCGTCTAGTCCCAGCCCAATTGCATGATTCTCCACAACGCCTGCAATGGCATTCCGCTGCGCGCCTGGTTGCAAACCCTCCTGGAATGCTCCTCGGACTTGCTCTCTCGGGTCATTAGTGGTCTGCATCCTGTTTTGTAAGGAATGGTTGTTGGGTTGCCCGGCCACGGGCTCCAGGCCGCCCCCGGCTGGTTCAACGTGGGAGGATTCAGCCGCAGCTTGGGCTTCATTCAAGAGCTTGTCTAATCCACGTGCCAGGATTTGCACACAAGGTTCTTCAAGAATTTTTTCGTGCGCGCCGGGGATGATGGTGATGTTCACCCCGTCTCGGGCCAAATCGCTCCAGCCATAGTCGGCGTCAAATGAGCACCAAAAGGGATGGCCAGGGCTGCGGAATAGGTGCACGCGTCCATCGAATGGCTGGGGATGGAATTGGAGCAAGGCCTGGATATGGGCTTCCCAGACTTGGCGTTGCTCTTCCGGATAGGAAGAAAGATCGACCAGGTCTCCTGCGCCCACAGAGGAAAGCGGGCCAGGGGCGGAACCAACATGATGTGTCAACCGTTTGCGGACCAGCGACCACTTCCAGCGAAAGAACTCGCGCCGCTGGGCGGGACTCCATTGGCGGGCGTAATTGGCATAATAAAGCAGGTTTCGCAAGAATCGCCCAACCCAAAGCGGTGTCCATTGGGTGCGCGTGTAGCGGGAATTAGGAGGAGAGCAATTGAGCAGCGCCAGGAAGGCGACCTTCTGGCCCTGTTTGCTGAGCTGGCAGGCCATCTCAAAGGCCACATTTCCTCCAAAACAATAGCCGCCGAGAAAATAAGGCCCATGCGGCTGGAGCGAGCGCAAGTCAGCGACATAGGTGGAGGCCATGGCGCGAATGCTGGTCAACTCCTGGCGCCCATCCAGCCCCCTGGATTTGAAGCCGTACACCGGCTGATCGGCGCCCAGATGGTGCGAGAGATTGACATACCCCCAGAACATCCCGCCTCCGGCCCCATGCACTAGAAACAAAGGTGGCCGCGAGCCCTGGGGCTGGATTTCAACCAGCGAGGTGCTCGCCGCAATAGTCGATTCTTTGATCTCCTCCCGAACAATGGCGGCCAATTGCTCGATGGTTGGCGCTTGAAAGATCGTGGCTAAACGCAGCTTCTTACCCAGATTCTTTTCTATTTGCGCTATCACACGCACCGCCAACAATGAATGCCCGCCTAAATCAAAGAACTTGTCCTGAATGCCAATTGGGCGCATTCCAAGGGCTCTTTCCCAAATGGCTGCCAACTGCCGCTCGACCTCATCACGAGGCGCCACATACTGCCGTTCCAGCTCCGGCCTCTCCTGGTTGAGCGCCGGCAATGCCTTTCTATCTACTTTGCCATTGGGGGTCAGGGGAAGCGTTTCGAGGGGAATGAATGCCGAAGGCACCATGTAATCGGGGAGCTTTTCCTGAACAAAGGCCCGTAGTTGACTCGCGTTTGGCACCGGCTCGCCGCTGGGCACCAGGTACGCTATCAACCGTTTGGCAGCCGCTCCTTCTCCCCGAACGACCACCACACACTCCCGAACTCGGGGGTGCTGATTCAGAACAGTCTCAATCTCGCCTGGCTCGACGCGAAATCCGCGAATCTTCACCTGTTGATCGATGCGGCCCATAAATTCAATGGTCCCATCAGGCCGGTAACGAGCCAAATCCCCCGTCCTGTACAGCCGGCTGGCCCCGCTGGGGTCGAATGGGTTGGGAATGAACTTTTCCGCCGTCAGTTCCGGTTGGTTCCAATAGCCCCGCGCCAGACCATCCCCTCCGGCGTAGAGTTCGCCCGGAGCCCCGATAGGCGCCGGGTTTAAATGCGGATCGAGGATATACACCTGGGTATTGGCAATGGGCCGGCCTATGGGAACGTTCAGCGCCTCCTCGTCCAATGCCTCAATGAGATGGCAGCAGGTAAAGGTGGTGTTCTCCGTTGGACCGTAGCCATTCACCAGGCGCGCGGGCGGCCCCTGCTTCAGCACCACCCGCACCCATTTCGGATCGAGGGCATCGCCTCCAGCTATCAAAGTACGCAGCCCGGCAAACGCGCGCGGCACTTCGGCTGCTAATTGGTTGAACAAGGCTGAAGTAAGAAACATTGCGGTGATCCCCTGCTGGCTGAGTTCCCTCGAAAAGGCGGCGGGGAACAGCGCCACGTCCCGGGTGATCCCAATGAGCTGCCCCCCATTGAGCAGTGCCCCCCAGATTTCAAAAGTTGCCGCATCAAAAGACATGTTGGACACCTGCGCGATGCGGTCGGTGGCATCGATCTGAATAAAATTGGTGTTCAGCACCAGCCGATTGATCGCGCGGTGCGGTACGGCTACGCCCTTGGGCCGGCCAGTCGAGCCGGAGGTGTACATGATATAAGCCAGGTTGAGCGGGTTGGCCACATTGGCGGGGTTGAGTTTGCTTTCCCGCGCAATCAATTCCCAATCCCCATCCAAAGAGATTAATTTGACCGCATTCTGTGGCATCTGCGCCAGGAGTGTTTGCTGCGTCAAGAGCACCCCCGCTTGAGTATCTTCCAACATGAAGGCCAGCCGGTCTTTTGGATAAGCCGGGTCCAGGGGAACATAGACCCCTCCTGCCTTCAGAATACCCAGCAATCCAATGATCATGTCCACCGAGCGCCGAAGGCAGATTCCCACGGGGACATCGGGTCCGACATTGAGCCCTTTCAGATAATGCGCCAGTTGGTTCGCCCGAGCGTTGAGCTCACCATAGGTTATCGATGCCTGCCCAAAGAGGATGGCAATGGTGTCCGGATGGCGCTGCGCCTGGGCCTCAAAAAGCTCGTGAACACACTTGTCTCGAGGGTATTCGCGCGCGTTACTATTCCAGTCACTGAGCATCTGCTTGGTTTCAGCCGCAGAAAGGATTGGTAACTGCGATAACCGCCGCCCAGGCGCATCCACGATCCCTTCAAGAAGCGTCTCGAAATGCTGCAACAGCCGCTCAATTGATTCCCCCCGAAAAAGGTCGCAATTGTATTCTGCCCGGGCCACCAGCCCTCGAGCCCTCTCCTGCACGAGCAATGTCAGATCGAATTTCGCCGTGTCGGCCTCATTTTCAACAAACTGGAGTTGAGCCCCCGGGAGATTGATTTGTTGCAGGACGTCGTTCTGGATGACAAACATTACTTTGGTGAACGGCAGATGGCTGAGCGAGCGTTCCGGCTGCAGCTCCTCAACCAACCGTTCGAAGGGCAAATCCTGATGCGCATAAGCACCCACAGTAACCTGGCGAACCCGCGCCAAAAGTTCTTCAAACGCCGGGTCTCCGTTCAGGCGCGTCCGTAATGGAAGGGTATTAACAAAAAAGCCGATCAACCCTTCAGTCTCGACCCTGTTGCGTCCTGCGATCGGGGAAGCGACGATAATGTCCTCCTGCCTCGTATAGCGATGGAGCAAGGTCTTGAGTGCCGCCAGGAGCACCATAAAAAGAGTTGCCTCGTGTTGCGCTGCAAACTGGCTGAGCCGGACGGCAAGGTCCTGGCTGAAAACTCGCGCCTGGTTCCCACCATGAAACGCGGGCGTTTGAGGGCGTGGAAAATCGGTCGGCAACTCGGTGGCTGGGGGTTCCCCGCCCAGTTGCTGTTTCCAAAAGCCGATTTGCTTTTCAAGGACATCGCCCCGCAGCCAGTCCCGCTGCCATGCCGCGTAATCGGCATATTGGATAGGCAACTCTGGCAATTGATTGGGCCGGTTTTCAATAAAGCCTTCGTAGAAGGCGGCCAGTTCTCTAAACAAAACCTTCAACGACCATTCGTCAGCCACGATGTGGTGAATGACCAGAACCAGCCTGTGTTCATCGGGTGTGAGGTGGAGCAGTGTCGGACGCAGCAGGGGGCCCGCTCCCAGATCAAAAGGCAAATGAATCTCCTCATGTGTGAGCCGTTCGGCTTCCGATTCGCGCTCGGCAGGGGCAAGGCGCATCAGGTCAATGGTCTTGAGCGGTATCCAAAGGCGGGCATCGACAACCTGGACAGGGGATTCATCCGGGCAGACAAAGCGGGTGCGCAGGGCCTCATGACGGGCGATTATCGCATTAATGGCCTGCTCCAACGCCCTTGCATGGATTTTGCCCTGTACCCGGGCCACGCTGGCGACGTTGTACAGCGGACTGTTTGGCTCGAGTTGATCGAGAAACCACAGACGCTGCTGTGCAAACGAAAGCGCGCTGGGCCGGGCCGGGCCGGCGGCTTTGCGCAGGCGCTGCTCCAATAAGGCGCGTCTGGCTTGAGCCCCTCCAGGGGCGTTGGATTTAAGACCGGTAATCATGTTCAAAAACTCTTCAGTTCGGGGTCGCTCAGGAGAATTTCCACCTCCTGGTCCGAAAGCTGGTCAATGCGTTGCAGAAGGTCGGCGGCCTTGTCGGGCTGTAGCAACCGCCGCATTGGCGCAGCCTGCTCTGGTTGTGCCTGCTGCACCTGGTTAAGCGCTTGCGCAAGCCCGCAAATCGTTGGCGATTCAAAAATCACTCGCAGAGGCAGCTCCACCCCAAACGCCCGGGTTATGCGCGAGATAACTTGCATCGCCAGCAGTGAATGGCCGCCCACGTGGAAAAAATTCTGATGAATACCAACCGCTTTGCGCCCCAGAACTTCGCACCAGATTCCGGCCAAAGCTTTTTCTGCCAGGTCATGAGGTTCGCCGGACACAGGGCTGGCCTGCAGCGGTTGGAGCGGTATTGGGGAAAGCGCCCGCCGATCCACTTTGCCGTTAATTGTCAGGGGCAGTTCGGCCGCCTGGACAAAGTATGAAGGCACCATGAAGTGCGGCAGCCTGCAGGCCACAAACTCGCGCAGCGCGGCCTCTTCCAGCCGCTTGCCCTCTCGCACAACGATGTGAGCCGCCAAACTCTTGCTTCCGCTTGAGTCTGGCCGCGCCACAACAACCGCTTGCTGCACGCAAGGGTGCTGAGCGATGACGTGTTCTATCTCCCCAGGCTCAACCCGGTAGCCGCGGATTTTGAGCTGCTCATCCAGGCGCCCCAGGAACTCCAGGTTCCCATCCGCCCTCCAGCGGGCCAGGTCCCCGGTTCGATAAAGCCGCGCGCCTGGTGTTCCCAACGGGTTGGGAACGAATTTTTGCGCGGTTAATTCCGGCTGGCCCAAATAGCCTCGGGCCAGGCCGTCCCCCCCGGTGTAAAGTTCACCCGGTATGCCAATGGGACATGGCTGCATGCTCTCATCCAAAACATAAACTTGCGTGTTGCCAATCGGACGTCCAATTGGCACCGAATGCTCTCCCGCCCAGCCAACTGGCACGCGGTAACAGCAGGTAAAGGTGGTGTTCTCGGTGGGACCATAGCCGTTGATAATCCGGCAGCCGGTCAACTGCCGCGCTGCTTTGCTGACGTGCGGCGCCGAAAGCACATCCCCGCCCGCCAGCAGCCAGCGCAATCCGCCAAAGCGCTGTAGTTGTGAATCCACCATCTGGTGAAACAGACCCGCCGTAAGCCATAAAACCGTGATGCCCCCTTTTTCGATCGCTCGGCCTAACTCATCGAGCCCCGGCATCTGTGGGGGCAACAGAACCAAGGCCGCCCCATTGAGCAAAGCCCCCCAAATCTCGAAAGTGGAAGCGTCAAAAGTGACCGGCGCCAATTGCAGAAATACGTCCGAAGGCACAATCTGAATGTAATTGGTGTTTCGGACCAGGCGGACAACGCCCCGATGAGTTATGGCCGCTGCCTTTGGCAACCCGCTCGAACCCGAAGTATAAATCACGTAGGCCAGGCTGGCGGGCCCCGTTTCGACCGGAAGGTTTTCGGCAGATTCTAGCGCGAGCCGGTCCTGCTCCGCATCGATGCAAAGCACACGGCTGTCACCTGCAGGGAGGCCGCCCCGGTAAAACCGTGTGTCGGTAATGATTACCGCCGCTGCGGTGTCGCGCAGCATAAAGCCCAGCCGTTCACGCGGATAGGTTTGGTCGAGTGGCACATAGGCGCCGCCCGCTTTCAGGATAGCGAGCATCGCCAGGATGAGATCGACCGAACGTTCCAGACACACCCCAACCCGCACCTCCGGCCCTACCCCGCAGGCGCGCAACCGCCGGGCGAGTTGGTTGGCACGGCTGTTCAACTCGGCATAAGTCAGAGTCCGGCCTTCGCTCCTCAAGGCCGGCGCCTGCGGATATTCCGCTGCCTGCGATTCGAACAGCTCGTGCACGCACCGGTCCCGCTCATAAACCGTAGTGGTCCGGTTCCAGCTATCCAACAACTGCTCCCGTTCGACCGGATCAAGCAGCGCCAGGTCCGGCAGGCGCTGGTCCGGCGCAGCCACAACCGATTCGAGCAGATGCTGGTAATGCCTCAGAAATCTCCTGATTGTTTGGGCCTCGAACAAGTCTGTCGAGTATTCCGACCGCACCTGCAACCCCTTGGCTTTTTCGGTCAGCAGGAGCGTCCAATCAAATTTGGCCGACCCATTATCCAGTTCGATTCGCGTCGCATCCAGGCCCTGCATGGACCAGTTGTCCGGCGAGGCCGCTTGCAGCCCGAAGACAACCTGAAATAGTGGGTGGCGTCCGGGTTGGCGTTGAGTTTGGAGCCCCTGCAGCAATGGCTCCAACGGCAGGTCCTGATGGCTGCACGCGCCCAGCACCGTCTCACGCACTCTGGACAATAATTGAGTGAACGGAGGATCGCCGCTCACATTTGTCCGCAAGGCATGAGTATTGACAAAGAAGCCGATCAGGCGCTCCGTCTCCAGACGCTCGCGACCCGCCATTGGGGCTCCCACAATTATGTCCTGCTCGCCCGTCAAACGGTACAGCAGAGCCTTAAAAGCCGCCAGGAGGGTCATGTAGAGCGTTGCCCCATGACCCCTGCTCAGTTCTTTCAAGGCATCAACCAAAGGCTGCGGCAGCACCGTCAATTCTGTCGCGCCGCGAAATGACGGAACAGAGGGGCGTGGAAAATCAGCCGGTAAATCCAGTGGCGAGAGGCCTCCCCGGAGCCGCTCTTGCCAATAATCCAGGTGGTCTTTGAAGTCGCTGACCTTAAAGGCCTCACGTTGCCAGGCCGCAAAATCGGCATACTGGATGGGCAACTCAGGCAAGGACACCGGTTTTCCGGTAATGCGTGCCGTGTAAAGGTGTCGAAGTTCTTCGAGCAGGAGTTCCTGAGACCACGCATCCGAGACCAAATGGTGCACATTAAGAAACAGGACGTGCTCATCGCTATTCAATCGGAAGAGTTGGCAGCGCAATAGCGGGCTGCGGGACAAATCAAATGGCCTGCGCGCCTCGGCCACCAGGCGGCGCAGCAATTCTGTTTCCTTTTGCGGTTGTTGCTCTAACTCAATGAGGGGCAGGTCCAAACGCGCCGGCCGTTGGATGGCTTGGGCGGGCGTTTCATCGCGAATAATGATGCTGGTCCGCAGCGTCTCATGCCGCCAGGTGATCTGTTCCAGGCTCCATCGAAGGCCCTCCAGATCTAGCGGTCCCCTCAGCCGCCAGGCCTCCGGCAGATTATAGCACGCCGTGCCAGGCGCCATCTGCTCGACGAACCACACGTCTTCCTGCATGAACGAAAGCGGCAAGACGCCTGTCACGCCGGAACAATCAGGCAGCAGGCCCGACAGGATGGCGGGGGCTGCAATCGAGTTGAGCTGGAGTGAGCTCATGTTTTAATTCACAGGTATTACAGAGGAGTCTGAAACATGCGCTACAACCGCAAGCTGCCGAGGATTCTCCCTCTCCCCTTCCGGCTCGCCGCGCTGTCGCGCCGTCGCGGCGGGAGGAGAGAGGGCCGGAGAGAGGAATCCCTCTGTGTGTAGTCCATCCCGCGGTCCTCCCGGTAAAAGAGAAGCGACCGGGCTGACAAAGGCAGTCATGTTGGCAACCGACTCCACCTTTTTCCAGGCGAAGCATTCCTGCCGTTCATAAGCCCGGCCCAAATTCCCAAGACAAGGTTGCCCATCCCCTTGAAAACCCAGTTCACTTGCCGCCGCGGACTTCAGCGCCGCCGGATGCCATGCCAAAGGAATCCTCTGCACTTTCTGATTGCCTCGAGCGCTCCTAACGCGGGCTGAAGTCCGGGCGAACACCAGCGGTCTTTTCCCCATCCCTCTGCCTGGCATACCAGGCCAAAATGCTTTTCCCTTCTCCTGGGAGCCGCCGCGCGCGGTGGCGGGATACACCTTTGCAAGACCATAGATATAAACGACTACGTCGGTTGCCATACGACTGGCACCACCTTAAAACCCACAGCCCTACACCGTAAGTGGGTGAAGACCTGAACGATGCAGCCCCAAGACCCCAAGGATTTGCCTGGTGTCTGCAAATTTGAATGTGCCGATAACGGACAACCCTTTGATTCGATGTGCCGAATTTAGCAGCCGCGGCCAGACTGGCACGAAGGCTGCTAAACTCGACGCGTGATTAGCGGCAGCGCCAGAATGAAGCACCGACCGGCACCCCGGCATCGCAGACCCCCCTGTTGAAATACCTCGTCGTTATGATTTAGAGAGCAAGCCAGCACGTCTTTTGTCCCTGATTTTTACAAGGTTTATTTATGAAAAACATCAGTTCAACAAATTCGCAAAATCCCGTCAACACCGCTCTCCGCAAGGACATGGGATTTTCCCCCTGGCAGCGGCTGAGGACCAAACGGATTTCCTACTTAACACTGCCGTTGCTGTTTATGGCCACCGTGACGGAAATCGTGATTCTGTCAACGGGATGGAAATACCAGAAGGTGGTCTGTCTGCCCCAAGGCATGGGTGTCACTTTTTTTGGCATTGGTCCCATTGGGGCGACCATTCTTGCCTGCGAATTGCTCAAGCTGCCTCTGGCCATTTGGACGGCTTCACGTCATGGCTGGCAAAAGGTTTTGATGTTGGCGGGGGGGTTGCCGCTCATTTGTGTGCTGACATTCCAATTAGTCAAGGACATGGCGGTCTATGAGATGGGCGTCGCGCTGGCGCCGGCCACCCAGATGCTCGAGAAGGCCACCGCAGAAGAAGTGAAGATTGGCCAGCTCAACGGCGAGCTGGCGGCCATCGAACAAAAGCGGGCGGAGCGCGATAGGCAGCTTGCGGAGCTGGCCGCCAAAGAGGGCAAGGCCAGAACCGAGCTCGAGGAGTCCGTCAAGCGCAATGATTCCTCGCGCCTCGACGCCATCAACCTGACCGATTATCAAAAAAAGGAGCTGTCTGAGGTCGAAGCGCGCGAGGCAAATATCATCGCGCAGTTCAATTCCGACACCGAACAACTCACCAAGAGCCTGGCCGACCTGCGCGCGCGCCGTGAAATCGAGGTGGGACGAGCTACCCAATGGAACGCTGAAGAAGCCCGCCTCGAGAATGCTTACCAGGCAAAAATGACGGAATACGCCAATAAGAAAGCGGCCTACGACAAAGCCAAAGCGGAATACGACCATGCCAATTTTCTCAAGCGCGAGTTGATGAAAGAACCGGTCAGTCCCGGTGTGCCTCCCGAACGCGAGGTCAACAAGATTCTCAAGCCTACTTTGATCGCCGAACTCGACACCCAAATCAAAGCCAAAGAAGCCGAACTGCTGGCGGTCAATAACAAGCGCCGCGACAGTGTGGCCCAAGTCGAGGCCGACGCCCGGCGGCTGCGCGAGGAATTCGACACCCGCTCGAGCATCAAGCGCGAGGAAGCTGACAAAAAGCGCGATGAGTTGTCGGCGGCGCTGGCCACGTTGGCAAAAGAAGAAAAGGCGCAACGGGAACAACTTGACCAGGAGTTTGAAGCCGTCGTTCAGAAGGGCGATGGTATCCGCGCGGAAATCGACGCCAGCCGCAAGAGGGCTGAAGGGTATTATGAGGCGCGCGAGGCGGCTATCCGCAAAACTCAGGTGCACCGCATCGCCACCACGGTCGAAATCGTGCGCGGCCTCATCAAGGGTGAGCGGCCCGTGTCCATCAAAGCCTCTTCCAAGGAACGCGGCGACCTGCTGACCGACCAGATCAGCATGGTGCGGATTTTTGTCTATCCGGTGCTGGCTTTTATCGTCGCTTTCCTTCCGACGTTGATGGTCGAGATCGGTTTCTCGACCGTCTTTGAGCCCGAGCAACAGCGGCCCCAGCATCGGCTTGGCTTCCTGGGCCGCCGTATGCACTGGCTCTACACCCGCGCCGGGCGGCTGAAGATTTTGCGCGCCGAGCGCGTTGCCAGGCAGGCCGCAACCGAGATCACGGCTCGCGACAAGGCATTGGCCGAGAAAGAGGCCGAACTGCAAGCGGCGCGCGAGGTCGTTGGCGCTGCCACCGCCAGGCACGAAACGGAATTGAAACAGCGGGAAGAGCAGCACGCGGAGGCCTCCAAGAGCAAAGAAGCCGAATGGGTGGCCAAGCTGGCAGCGATGGCAGATTCGCTCAACCGCACGGTAGTCGAGAAAGACGCCCTGCGCGATTTGCAGAAGTCAGAGGTCGAGCGCCAGGTTCAATTGCGCCAGAGCGCGTGGTCGGAGCGTCTGACTCAAACGCGCCAGGAGCTGGACGACCAGCGCGTGGCCGCCGAAGCGGAGCGCACGGCGATGATGCAGGAACATCACAAGAAATTGATGGAAGTGACCGAAGACTGCAAAAACCAGGTGATGCAGGCCCGGCGTCAGGCAGCCGATGCCGAACTGGCTACCATGGAAGGTTCCTCCAGGTTGGCGCATGACCTTAAGGAAGCCCAGCGCGCCCGCGAAACGGCGGACGCCCAGTCGCGGCAGCAGGCCGATGCCTTCTCTCTCAAGTTGTCCCAGGCCAAGGATGACGCCGCCCGTGAGCTCGAGAAGGCGGCCCGCCAGGAGAAGCTCCGCTTCGAGCGGCAGCAGTCGGAGTTTGGCAACACGCTGCGCCAGCGTGAAGAAGAATTTGAACGCAAATTAAAGCAGCAAGAACAGGAATCCGCCGCCCGGAACTCGGAGTTGGAACGCCAGCTCGAAGCCCAATCGCGGGAGGCCGAAACGCGCATGAAGCACGAACTGCAGCAGAAAGAACTGGCTCTCCAGGCAAAGCTCAAGCAGCGCGAACAGGAATTGGCCACCCGGGCCGACGCGCGGGAAATCGAACTGCAAAATCAGTGGACCTCGAATTTGCGCCTCCGCGAGGAGGAATGGCAACGCCAGGCCGAGTCGCGCGTCCGGGCCGCCGAGGCTCGTTTGGGCCAGGAGGCGCAGCAGAAAGAAGAGCTGTTCCTGGCCAAATCACGCCAGCGTGACCAACAATGGCACGCCAAGCTCGACACCGTCCAAGCCGAGTTGCAGTCCCAGGCTGAAGAGGCCCTGCGCCGCCGCGACGCGCAAGCCCAGGCCGCTCTCCTTGCACTGGAAGCCCAGCTCCGCAAGGAAATGCAGCAGAAAGAAGACGCCGCCCAAGCAAAGGCCAAGCAGCGTGAGAGCGAGCTGGTCGTGCAATTGACCGAGCAAGCCGAGGCACGCCTGGTGGCCGCGCGGGCGGAGTGGGAAACCGAGACACGGCTCATAACTCGCAACACCACCGAATCCTACGAGGCGCTGTTGGCTCGCACCGCAAAGGAGCGCGACGAGGCCAAACACGCCGCCTCCGAAGGCGCACGCCAGGTGCTGACCCTCGAGCAAAAATTGAACGAAGCCTCCTCCTTCCTCAATGGCTGGAGAAATGGAAATGGAAATGGAAAACCATTGGTCGGGGCGGGCTGATAAGAGAACAATGCCCGGTTCCAAGCCTTTGTAAGAGACGACGTAAGTAGTCGAGTCTCTGATCAGATCGTGAGCTGGCCGCCTTTTGTTCACCCGGAAGTTGCTGATCAGAGACTCGACTCCTTGCGTCGTGTCCTACACTCAGAAATGGCGGCTCGTTGCTTCGACTCTGTCATTAGCCCCGGCGCAGCCGAGGCGCAGCCGCACAACTACACACAATATGCTTGCCAGAAAAACTGTTCAGCGCTAAAAGGGCCCGGTAGTCGCGCCGCTGTTTGACAGGTCCCACCAACCTGCCGATGGAGAGCACATGGACGCAGGTCTCAAACTCTCCCTCTGATTTGCTTCCGCTCATCCCGGGGCGCAGTGCTCGTGGCGTAAATGCTTGAGACCATGCTCGGCTAGCTCATTGATTGCAATGCACTTTCGCCCGGATCGAGACCGGTCCTGTAATGACACCACAGAGCTATTTTTTTGGCGGTTTATAATTCGGATGGCTGGTGATCGCGTCCATTGCTTGATCATATGTCGCATCTTCCGGAACCAAATAGACCCGCCTTAGAATCGCGCCTGTTTCGCGGTCGCTCAGGCCCGCGCTCCACGCATTAATTTTTCGGAAAAGTTTTGTGCCGAGTTTTTCCCATGTCTTGGACAGGTCGAGTGTTACCAGGTCCTCCATCCTTTGGCGAACACGGTAGGCCGCCATGTCCGCAGCCTGGAGGGGCAAATGGCGTTTCTTTGAAGCGAACGACATCTCCTTGAAATGTCTGTTCCTAAGGCGGCTGGACTCGAATGCATCCTTAATAATCCTCCTCCATTCCGGGTCATCGGAGTAGTCAAAGACAAACGCTATCGGCTGCCTTTTGAGCGGGGAACGCTCCCTGTTGATGGTTGACAGTACCGAGTTGAAGAAGTGCTCGATACAGAGCTCTTCCGCCGTTCGGGATGTCTTGGTCAGTCCATTTGATTTGTCTTCTGCAAGCTTCTTTGCTGGAACGTAGCCTCCAATCATCAATGCCTGGCAGGATGCGGCGACATCGACAAGCTCAGATAGAAATGTATCCAACTTTGATTGGGCCCAGTCTCGATACGGATTTTTCTTCAGAAATTCGGAACTGGCTCGTCGTCTCCCCCTAACAACCGCCGAAGCATCAGCCCATTCCCGGAAATGGAAATAGGGGGCGGCGTATTGGTCTAAAACCTTCTGCCATGCAACACAAAACTCGACACACAAAACTGACTCCATTCGTCCCGTAACGCGATCCAGCCAGCGATGATTATAACTTCGGAGTTTCTGCCACTGTGGACTCGTCGGCATATGCGACGAGTTTCACCGCAGCCTCCAAAGTGGGCTGTTCCATGAAAGGGGTGACTCGCTCATGGCTGATAATGCCGCACCTGCTTTTGTGGAGGCAAGGACAAAGCCCGCGACAACACGCATTGCCGCCACGCTAACCACGGTCATCTTCTGCCTGCGGCATTTAACGGAAGTAATCCACTACCCCGCCGCTGCTATCGGGATTGGCACCATGGCTCTGGCAGCTCTATGGTTTCGCCTTCGTTCGGCTGCAATCGGTCCGGCAGTCGCCACACATCTGGGCTATAACGGACTTCTGGCCATTCTGCAGCTCGCTGCTTTCCACCTGCGCCACTAATCAGCCCACGAGGGGGACACAACGCCCCCTTGTCACCAGGTCATCTGCCGGTTGTTGCCAGTGTAGCAGGTTCTGTGGCCCCATATATAGTGTAGAGAACTAATCTAAAAACTATAAACTCATAAACTCCATGAAAATCCCGCACACCCTCACCCAATCTCTGTGCCTGCTGGCCGCGCACCTCATCCGCGCCTGCCCCCACGCTCCACGACCTTCTCCCCTCCACCACCCTTCGCCCTCGTTACGCTTATCTCATGCCCAAATCCTCACAAAACCCAAACTTTTTTCCACATTATTTCGCCGCCAAACGGGAAAAACGCGTTTCTGATGATCCGTACATAATAGACAGATCAATCTGTCTCGGGCTTGTCACCCTCCGCCCGACCGGCGCCGAATCCGCACCTGAAAAACCCACACCCGGGCGCCTGGTGGCCCATGGCCGCCTCGCAAGCCGCAGAACCTGAACATCTTGAAACTTGAGATACTGACGAGTCCCTGACATGAGCTACATCTTTAACTTGCCGGTGCTTGTCCTCTCCCATCCCGACCCGCCGCGCTGTCGCGCCGTCGCAACGGGAAAAGAGAGGGCCGGCGGAGAGGGGTTCTCCAGAGGCCAGTCATGAAACTTTTTTCATTTTTATTGAGCCGAAATGCGATCTCGATGGGGTTATATAATAGAGGCTGTGATCGCTCCCAGAGCCGGTCGCCTGCCTCATACACTCAATAAAGCAATACGCCTTAAACACTTATGCACCAAACCATCACCCGTAACCCATTTCCGACACTTAAGCCAACCATCCAAAAGCTCCGAAAACCTATGAAAACACAACCCTCCCCATCGTCCCTCTCTCCCATCCGTGAACTCCATGTAATCCGTGGTTCAAACCAGCGGGGTCCGAACCCATCCGAACCCAATCGAACCCAAGAAAATTGTTTTTCCGCCCA
>DASYZB010000154.1 GCA_035946615.1 Verrucomicrobiia bacterium | reverse complement strand
CAATAACCTGGTGCGGATTGCGTGGTCCACCAATTTCCCGGGTGAGACCTTGCAATACTCGACATCGCCGACGGGGCCCTGGACCGACCTCAATCTGCCGGTAACCATCGAAGGCAACCAATACGTTGTTTATGACGCCATTGCCACACGCCCCAGGTACTACCGGCTCTATCCGTAAGGATGGTTAGAGCGCGTTTACTTAAATCCCTATTGCCGAACGGCTTCGTTCCCGCTACAAGGATGTATGACCCTGGGCCACTGATGGGCAGTGGCCTCGTAGAGACGTGCTTACCGGGTGAAAATTAATTCGCTAATACAGAAGATCGGGAATCGCGCAGCAGCCCTGGCAGGGCGTAAGCCGAAGGCCAGCGGGCCGCCGGTCCTGCTGGACCCGATGCGCTTTCCTTATGGGCCGTTCCGGTTCAAGGCATCGCTGGCAAAGGGAATAGAGTATCGCGTCCTGGCCTCGACGGATTTGCGGACGTGGAACGCGCTCATGCACGGCACGGCCAGCGAGGCGACAATCGAGGTCATCGATTCAGAAGCCTTCAAATTTACCTACCGCTTTTACCATATGACCGCGGCCGACCGGCTCTCGGAAAACGTCATCGGCTACGCGTCCGTGTCGCTGCCCCCAGGCTTTTCCATGATTGCCAATCCGTTCCACACCAACCGAACCGTCAGCCAGACGTTCGAACGCTGGCCGGACGGCACAACCCTGAACCGGTTCGATACGCGCCTGTTCCGCCTTTCGGAGAATGCTATCAAAGGCGGCAAATGGAGCAATCCGACGGAGCGCCTCTTGCCGGGAGAAGGCGCCATTTTTTTCAATCCGACCTCGGATTACAAATCCGCCAGTTTTGTGGGAGAGGTTTTGCAGGGGCAGTTGTCGCAGCCGGTGCCCTCAGGCTTTTCCATTCGCAGTTCGCTGGTGCCCCAGGCCGGGAACCTCCAGGACGATCTCCATTTCCCCATCACCAATGGCGACGTGATTCACTTGTTTGATCGGGACGGCCAGAAGTATGTGTTGCATCCTTATGCGGATGGCAAATGGACCGCAGGGCCTCCTATCATTGGCGTGGGGGAATCGTTCTGGGTGGCTAAAACAAAGCCAGGCAATTGGATCCGCAGCTTCAGGTTGGAGAAGCCGATGCCGTAGCGTTTGTTTTGCGCAGCACGCGGAAATGATGAGTCCAGCGGTCAATGCGGCAGACCGACTGGTAGCTGCATTGGTCGCAAGCGGTGGTCGAGTTTTTGCGGTACGGATCAATCGCAACGTCCCCGGCGTAAATCCGGCGCCCCATTTCTTTTAAATTCGTTTCTACGGAGTCGAGCAGGGCCTGGAATGCTGCAGAATCCATGGCCTCACGCGAGGACCTATAAATTCCGCCCTGGTTGTTCCGTTTGTAGTTGAGCTGGTCCCCCTCGCGCGCGCCGGGACGGGCGTCGAGTTGGGGCAAGGCCCGCGTGTCAAAACGGCCCGTGTGGCGGTAGGCCAGCTTGCGGGCCTGTTCCGGAGCGGCCAGCGCTTCAGTCCGGTTTTCCTCCGCCTCGCGCTTGCCCCGCAGGTTAACATAGAAAACACCCGCAGGAACCAGCCGCGCCGCGCCGAACGTGGTCAGCGGGTCAGGCCAATGCCGCAACACGTTCAGGTACCCCAGCAATTGCAATTGCAGGCCGTGCTCAACGAAAACCGGGTCCAATTGTTTGTGGTTGGATTTATAATCTACCACGACGCATAAGGCCTCGTTGCCCCCCGGAATTCGCCAAAGATCGATGCGGTCAATTCGCCCGCGCAGTTCCAGCCGGCGCCCAGAGTCCAAAGGCACAACCCACGGCGGGGCCTCACCCTCGCTGCCAAAGGGCAACTCGACCTCCACAGGGTCGAACTGGTACTGCCCGGCCATCCAGCCGGTCAATGTTTCAACAAAATCCTGCAGCGTCTCGGTTAAGAGCCGTGCCATGAACCGGGTCTTTTCATTTGATTCGAGCAAGCCGTCGCGGTAGCTGGCCGTCAGGCCTTTGGCTGCCTGGCCAAGACGCTGGCGCGCCTCGGCGGGTGAGATGTCGCGCCAGCGTCTGCCTTCCCGGCGCAACTGCTCATGGAATAATGCCAGCACATCATGCTGAAAACTCCCTTGCTCCCTTACATCCAGCTCGAATAGCTGGCGCTCTTGGGCGCGCAAGCCCGAATGAACAAAAAATCTGAAGGGGCAGGCAGCGAATTGTTCGAGGCGGCTGACCGAGGTCCGCAGAGCGGGACCGTACAAACGGGTGGCCAGTTCGGGGTCAAGGGCCTCGCCGGCTTTTGGATTTTGGAAATGGCCCATTTCGCGCAGCATTGAAGCTACTTCGGGCAACTCGACCAGTGAGTTGGGGCCAGCCGGTGGTTCAACATCCGCCTCTTGTCGATTTTCCGAGGCCAACGACTCAATCTTTAAAAAGGACGGGATAAGTTCCACGACATGCTCGGCCTCATGCCAGTCGAGGGTCTGGCGAACCGTATCGAGTTTAATGGACGGGAAGAGTTGACGGATGCGCGACAGGAAAGGTGAAGGGTTGAGCGGCGCCCCGCGGGAATCGCAGGATGCCCAGGTGATAACCAGCCGTTCTCTCGGGCGGGTGAAGGCGATGTAGGCGTGATACCACTCGGCTGCGAGGTGCTGGCGGGATGTGGCGCCCAGGAGTACATTGCTTCGCTCCAGTTCGTGCCGGTCGCTCTCTGTGAGCAGCCCGCCCGCCGTGGTGTGGCAGGGGAAAAGGGTCTCATTCATCCCGAGCACCAGGGCGAGCCTGACATCCGGGTTGCGCGACCTATCGACCGCGCCAATCAGCACCTGGTCCAGGGCCGGTGGAATGAGCCCCACCGTCAGGTTGGCGAGTCCAGCTTCGAGAATGGGCAGCCACTCGCGCAACGAGAGCGCCTCGCCAGGAAATGCCAGTTCGACGTTATCGAGCCAGGCATTCATCTGGTCCCAAACGGTTGTGTGCACCGATCCGGGCAGGCGGAACCTGGCGCCACTGGCGTCATTTGCTGTCCAGTCCTCAAGCCGGGCTTCTATTTTTAAACTGCGCCACAATTCGCGCAGCGCCTGGGCCAATTGCGGGCCGGTGGGTTTGGTGTCGCACAAGGCCATGCCCAATGCGAGCCGTTGAAAGGGCGGCACGAGCTGTGTTTGCAGGCGGGCCAGCCATTGGCTGAGGGCGGGGTCCTCCGGGATGTGGACCGGCTTTTGCCAGATTGTCCCCTGCCAGCCCCGTGCCAGCGCTTCATTCTCTAACCGATCAATCTCCTCTTCTCGGGCCGGCGCCAGCCCGGTCTTGAGCGCCGCAAACCAATCCTCGCGCTGCCAATGGAAGGCGACCGTACGCAAGGCGCTGCGGGTCAGTTCCGCCAGCGGGTGATGCGCGACTGATTCGCGCCGATCCAGAAAAAATGGAATCTCGTACCGTGAAAAGATTCGCTGAAACGATTGATAGTAAGGCTCGAGTTGGCGGACCAGCACCATGACCTCGCGATAGCGCCCGCCACCCCGCACAAAGCGCAACACCTCACGCGCTGCATGGATGACCTCCGCCTCCGGGTCCGGGCACGCGACCAGGCTCAGGCCCGGTGTTTCAATCGAGCCTTCCTCGCTCCGATACGGCTGTGGCGTTGGCCAGAATCGTTCCAGATGCTGCAAAACAGACTTCCCGCAAAACCGGTTCTTGCCGGCTTCCCGAGGCAATGTCTCCACTGCAAGCTCAGCCCCGGGCAAGAGGGCCAGTCGTTTCCGGCAGTTCTCAAAAGTTCGCCGGATGCCCGACCATGGGGAGAGCCATGAGCTTTGTCCCGTGGCTTCGGGATCGAGGCACAATGAGATGGCAGCCTGTTGGCAATGCAACACCAGCGCGGCCAGGAAATCCAATTCCTGCTGGGAAAACTCCGCGAAACCATCAACCCAAATCGAATGGATTAGGCCTCCTCCGGCTGCGCCATAGACTCCAGAAGCGTTGAATAAGGATTTCCCAATTGCGGCTCGGGTCATTAGCGCCTCAGTTGCCGCAGCCAAAACGGAATCTGTGTCCAACAAATCATGCCCTTTAAGCCAATTGAGATACTCCGCCAGCAGGACGGCCAAGTCCTGGAGTTTAAAGCTTAACCCCTCGCTCTGGCTCATCTGCGCGGCCAACGCGCGCAGGGAATCGGGCGTGAGTTGGTTGCGTTGCAGGTCGCGCAGAACCAGGCTGAGCTGCTGCGCAAAGCCGGTCAGCCGCGCGCTGGCGCGAAACAGCTTTAAATCGTCGCGCTTTCGCGCGAGCAATCCGCGCAAGACCATGAGCCGGCCTTCCTCATCGAGCATGTTGGGCGAAGGCTGCTCGAGCCAATCGAAGGTGAACCAGGCGAGCCGCTCAAAGGAGAGAATTTGTAAACGGGTATAGCCTTCCAGCGTCGGCTCACTCAGGAGCCGGCGCTCCAGTTGGTAGGTGGTATGCTTTGGGGCCACCAGCAACAACGGCGCTCCGGCAGGCGCGCCCAATAGCGCCTCACGAATCTCCGCCAGGCATCGATAGGTCTTTCCACTCCCCGCCGGCCCCAATAAGAAACGGATGCGCACGCGTGATGTTCTTAAAGCTACGGTGTGCCGAACTGGACCACCCGATAGAACCTTTGGGTGGCGTTGGTCGGCGCCAGGGACGTGCCGGGCGGCCCGTTATCGGTCCAGGTTGCTGTTGTATTCGTCGCGAGCTGTTCGCCCAGGGGCGAGGTAAACCAGCCCTCCAGGTCGGGTGACCATTCCACCTGATACGCGCGTCCGGTCAAGGCGGCCCAACTCAGGTTCACTGCGTCCTGGCTCCAGATGGGCTGGAGTGTGGGATTCATGAACGAGAGCGGGACGAATCCAGCCCGTTGCATCCCGCGTTGGACTTCGGGATTGCGCATAATGAGCCGCCAGACATTTTGCGTGCGATAGTTCTCGATCATAATCACGATCGGCCCCTGGTCGATGCCCAGCTCATCCGACCCATACCATTGAGCGCCTAGATTGAAAGCGTCCCGGAATCCGTATGCAGTCCAAATCCGCGGGCGAAAATGGCTGTAGAAATACCGCAAAGTTGGCAGAGAAAGCTCCGGCGTGAAAGCCATCGAGCCTCCTGCCGCGGTGGGAGCGACGGTGCCGTCGTCAAGCCCTGCCGGGGCGCCGCGAGCGTTATACCCGCTGGGCCCGTCACAAGCCGTCAATCCCCACACGTTGCTGCTGTAGCCCACTTCCGCCTTCGGATTTGCAATGCAGTACTGCTGCTGGACCAGGCTGGCACGACGCGAGTTCTCGAAATAGGTGGTGTTGTGGCTGTTCATGAAGGCGTCGGCGACATGCCGGAAATCAATCCAGCAATGGGAATATTGGTGCACGAACAATGGCGGCAGGGGCACATAGGAATACCCGTAATAAGTGGCCCAGGTATAACCGCTGGTCCAACGGCTCCACGCCGAAGCCGGCAGGGGATTGGTCGCGGTCCCCAGGCCCAGGATATAGATGAGCATCGCCTCGTCATAACCCACCCAGTTGCCGTAACCTTGGAAACCGGAGCCGGGCGCCCAACCCATTGCCACCGCGTCGGTGCCTTGTGCCATCCAGGCCCAGTTGACTCGATTGAAAATTGCGTCAGCGGCGGTTCGAATGGCCGTTTCATCGGCGTTGGCGCCGTTGAAATACTGCTTGGAATAAAGAATGCCGGCCAGCAACAGAGCCGTGTCGATGGAAGACAACTCACTGGAGCCAGACCGCAGGGCGGTATTCATATCGAGGAAGTGATAAAACCAGCCGTTGTAACCGATGACTCCTGTGCTGCCGGCTCCCTGCGACCCTAGAAGAAAGGTGTTCAACGTGGTCAAAACGCGCGCCACGCCTTGAGTGCGTGAAATCCAACCGTGATCGATGCCGATGCCAATCGCCGTCAGCCCGAACCCCACGGCCGCGATGCTGCAGGCCGACCCCGCTGCGCTCCGGTCGGGCACCAGGCCATTATTCGGATTTGCCAGATACCAGAAATAATCGAAATTGGCCGCCTGCACGTAATCGAGGAAATCGTCATCGCTGGCGAAGGGATGGGGTGCTGCGGTAATTATTGCCGAGGGCGGGCTTTCCTGTGAAGAGGTATCCACCGCAGTAGCGTAATAAACGTTTGTCTGGCCATCGCTGACGCTTAAATCGCAATAACCAGGTGAGGTCAGCAAAGTCGAGGTGAGCAGTGTGAAACTTGCTCCGCTATTCTGTGAACGATAGACCCGATAGCCTGCAAGGGTGGGATCGATCACTTTGTCCCAGTGCAAGACCAGGCTCAGGTCGCCTGTGCGGACAATCAGGCCTGCAGGGGCTTGGATGGCAGAGGCGATGGGCGCAGCGGCGGCCAGGAAAAGAAAGCACAAAAACAGCGGTCGTTTCATTTGCATGCGGCCCGAATTGTATGCCAGCATATCACCCCCGGAGCGCCAACTTCAAATGAAAAGGGCATCGACCGCCAGGAGCAGACGTTTCTTTAATTCTTGAGATTTGAGGGTTCCCCGGGTCCGCCCATAAAGATTGACAGATGACGGTCTGCTTGGCATGGTACAGCCGCTCCTTCGCGTTAAGCGCGTGTTGGAAGCGAACCAATGCTGTGTATGAAAACAAAATCCCCATCCTGCAGCGATCGCCCCGCTCAGCAAAGGGGGGCCTTGAATTTGAAGCGGCCCATCTTTTTGGCTTTAATTGCGATGATGTTCCTGGCCCGCCATACGGAGGCGGCCAATCTGCTTATCAACCCGAGTTTTGAGCAAAATAGCGGCCATGTCCTGCCGATTGGGTGGACCCGTTTTGCGCCACCCAATGCCCAGACATTCGGCAACTATTGGGTCGAGCCGCCGGCTCAGAGTGGGCTGGTTGGGTGGAAGCAGTGGGGGGCTTCTTACCTGCCCGCTCCAACCAACAACGTGGCGGGCATTTACCAGGACTTCAGCAGCGCCCCAGGCTCCACCTACCAAGCCGGCGGTTGGTTTTATACCAAGAGCACAGATACATTGGGCCCTGATTGTTATGTTTGGATGGAAGTTTCCTTTCGCGATGCCGGCGGCAACCTTCTGGCGTTGTATAAATCAGATAGTTTCTCAGCGAGTGTTGGAACGGATGCTTGGTTCCAATATCAGGTCACGAATGCCTGCGACGTATCGTCGCCGGTGCCTACGGGCGATCCCTACTTCACCACCTACGCCGTGACTGGCACGGTGAGCCAATTGGTGGCGCCGATAGGCGCCAAAACAGTCCGCTACACCTACGCCTACCTCCAGGCCGGAAGCGAGAGCGGCTCTTGCTATTTTGACAGTGCCGTTCTGGACCAGGTTAGCGGCGCCGTTCCCCCCAGCATCGGCAGCCTCTTCCCGCAAAACATGATTTTTGTCAATCCCAGTGACGGCCTGACGTTCAACGTAAGTTCACCCAGCGGCTTTACGATCCCGAGCAGCGGGATCGATGTTACCCTCAATGGCATGGATATCTCTTCAAACCTGGTCATCAGCGGGTCCACCTCCAACAAAAACGTCGCCTACTACGGCCTGCAATCCAATTCCACCTACACCGCCTCCATTACGGCGACCGACAGTTTTGGTTTAACCGCCTCTGCCAATACTTATTTCGAGACCGCCTGGGTCGGCATCCCGCCCATTTTGTATTTGTGGGAAGCCGAAGATTTCGATTTCACCAACGGGATGTACATCGATTTCCCACAACTCTGCGACGCGCCTGGCAATCCGAACTGTTACTTTGGGACGGTCGGGGTCGAAGGTGTGGACGAGCATAACCTGCACATCGGTCCGACGCACCTCTACCGGCCTGATGACCCGATGGGCACCGTGATTTCCGGCGATTACTTGCGCAAAGACCACGTCCTTGCCGGGGTCCAGGATTACAGGCTCGACCCGTTCAACAGCGGCGAGTGGGTCAATTATACGCGGGACTGGTCCAACGCCACCTATTGGGTCATTGGCCGCCTTTCAACCGACGTGAGTTTGTCTGGTTCGCTTACGTTGAGCACTGTCAATCCCGATTCCTCGACGACAGACCTCGGCACGTTTACCATTGCCAATGGCAAAGGTTGGACGAGCTTCGAGAACATCTTTCTCAGGGACACCAACGGCAACATCGCCAATGTGACGCTGAATGGCAAAACCACCCTGCGCGTCACCAGCGGGGGCAATCTCCTGCCCAATTTCTTCGCGCTTGTGGCAGGCGAGATCGATCTGCCCATCCTCAACAACCTCTATCCGACCGGCGCGCATCCTTTCGAATACACCAATGCGCTGAGTTTCAATGTGACAACAATCGGGGCCACTTTCCCGGCCGGGTCGATCAAAGTTGTCGTGGATGGCAGCGACGTTTCCTCTGACCTGGTGATTGCCGGGTCCAGTTCAAGCAACAGCGTCGCCTTTCCGGGCCTCCTGCCGAACGCCGTACACACCGCCATTATCACTATCACCAACTCTCTCGGTCACGGCATCGCCGTCACCAATGCTTTCGACACTTTCAGCCAGGATAATTTCATGTTCGAAGCGGAGGATTTCGACTATGGCGCCGGCCAGTTTGTCACCAACTGGATACCCGATGCCTATGACGACAGCATCTATCCGAGAGCCCAGGCTGTAACCAATATCGATTTCCAACATTCCCCAATCAGCGGCGAGCAGTTCCAATACCGTTCCGACGGCATCCCGCAGGAGCAGGCGCAGGATTATCTCCGCGATGTCTTCGTCAATTTTGGCGCATTTGATTATCACCTGGCTTGGTTCGGCATCGGCGACTGGGCTAACTACACACGGGATTATCCGGCCGGCACTTTCTATATCTATGCGCGCTCAGCCGGTCTCGGGCCATACTCGATGGATTTGGCCCAGGTGCTCCGAGGAGCAGGGACGACCAACCAGGTCACCAGTCATTTAGGCCGTTGGGGCGCTGTCGGGCAGGGGAACCAGACGCATACGTGGGTGATGTTGACCGATGATGGCCTGGCGGCCCCGGCCCTCGTGAGCCTGAATGGCGCCACCACCCTGCGGCTCTCGACCTCGACCGGCCTTTGTTACCCGAATTATTTCATGCTCGTGCCGGCCTCCGGCGTCAGCCTGTCCGCCAAGGTTTCCGGCAGCAGCGTGCTGGTCTCGGTGCCGACCCTGGCCGGCGTGACGTACCGCGTTTTTTACCGCAACGACTTGTCGAGCGGCAACTGGACTCTTCTGACCACGCTGCTCGGCGATGGCACAGTTAAATCCATCACCGACTCATCCACTGCCGCGCAACGGTTCTATAAAGTGGTCACGCCGTAAGAGCCGATCGAAAAAGGCAGAATCAGAGTCTGCGTAATTCGCCGTCAAAGGAATACGACCTTCCACGGCGGGTTGATAACTCGACCATCTTTTCTCCGAGCCGCAGCCTGCAGGGATTGCCCAGCAGGGAACGGACGGTGGCGCGGGTCAGCTTCCCATCGCGCCAGGTTAAATCCATCTCGAACCCGCCGCGCGCTCTTAAGCCTTTGACCGACCCGCTCGGCCAGGCGCTAGGCAGGGCCGGTAGCAACTCGACATCCCGCTCTCCCTCTATTCTCGATGTGCCTCGGCTGCCGTCGTCTTGCGCAGTTTTGGACTGGACCTCATGACTCTGGAGAAGCATTTCGGCTATGCCGGCTGTGCCGCCGAAATTGCCGTCAATCTGGAAGGGCGGATGCGCGTCGAACAGATTGGGAAAAGTGTTCCCCGAAAGCGCCTCGGCCAGCATCTTGTGCGCGTGGTCCCCGTCTTGGAACCTGGCCCAGAAATTGATTTTCCAGGCCTTGCTCCAGCCGGTTCCGCCGTCGCCACGGAAAATGAGCGATTGCTTTGCCGCCGCGCACAGTTCGGGCGTTCCGCGCGGGGTGATCTCCCAGCCGGGATACACCGCCCATAAATGGGAGCAATGCCGGTGTTGGTTATTTGGATCATCCTTGTCTTCGAGCCATTCCTGGAGTTGGTGATATTTGCCGATTTGGTTCGGAGCGATTTGGCGGCGCATCGTGGTGAGCTTGGCGGCGAGGTCCGCGTCCACGCCCAGCAAGGTCGCTGCCTGGGCTGTGTTGGCGAACAGGTCGCGAATGATCTGATGGTCCATCGTCGGGCCCATAACCAAACCGCCTTCCTCAGGGGAGTTGGACGGCCCGCTTATGAGCCAGCCGGTTTTGGGGTCGCGCACGAGGAAATCGGTGAAAAACAGGGCAGCCTCTTTCATGATGGGATAGGCGCGGGTCTTCAGGAATTCGGTGTCGCCCGTGAACAGGTAGTGGTCCCAGAGATGATGGCAAAGCCAGGCCCCGCCGGTGACCCAGATGCCGTGATTTGAGGCGTTGATGGGCGCCGTGCCGCGCCAGATGTCCGTGTTGTGGTGCAGGACCCAGCCACGCGCATTATAATGAGCTTTAGCCGTCTTTTCACCCGTCACAGCGCAATCAGCAATCAAATCAAACAACGGCTCGGCGCATTCGGACAAATTGCAGACCTCCGCCGGCCAGTAGTTCATTTCGGTATTGATGTTGACGGTCCACTTACTGTCCCAGGGCGGTTCCAGTTTATCGTTCCAAAGGCCCTGGAGATTGGCCGGCTCTCCCCCGGGCCGGCTGCTGGCGATCAGCAGATAGCGGCCAAACTGAAAATAAAGGGTCGCAAGCTGCGGGTCAGATTCTGTAGCCGCCTGCTTGAGGCGCTGATTGGTCGGAAGCTGGCAGGCCTCGGAGGAACCGAGATCAAGCGCCACTCGACGGAATAGCTTCTGGTAATCGGCCTCGTGTCTCCTTAGCAGGGTGGCGAGGCTCTTTCCCGCAATCGCCTTCATAACGGCCTCGCACCGTTCCGCCGGGTCGGCGCTGATATCGTGGTAATTCCTGAAACTTGTGGCGGCTGAAAGCCAAATCAGGGCCGAGTCGGCCCCTTGAACGCTAATGACATCGTCGTTTACGGTTATCTTGCCGCCACGCGCGATAACCCGGACACGTGATTCGAAGCGGATGCCGCCCGATTGGACTTCGCCAACTAATGCAAGTTGATCGCCACCGCGCCTCAAAATCCGAGCCGCTGCATGCGGGCTGTCGAGCTTGGCGATGAAACCAACCTTGCCCCGCTTGTCTGCCTCGATCGAACAGACAATCACCCGGTCCGGATAACTCGCAAAAAAGCGCCGCTCAAATCGCACACCGCCGGCTTCATAGCTGACCTTGGCGACGGCGGTTTCCAGATTGAGCTCGCGCCGGTAATTAATGGCATTGGTGTGGCCGGGGAAGAATAGGCGCAGGTCGCCGAAAGGCTGGTAGGCTTTTTGGTGAAGCGGCACGCTCATGAACTGGTTCTCGGCGAGGTCCTCGGCTTCCTTCTGTTTGCCCTCAAACAGCAGTTGCCTGATCGTTGGCAGGTACTTGGCCGCACCCTCGTGCTGGTATTCATGCGGCTGCCCGGTCCAGAGAGTGTCCTCGTTAAGCTGGAGGCGCTCGGTTGTGACGCCACCAAAGACCATGGCCCCAAGCTGTCCATTGCCAATAGGAATGGCCTCGACCCACTTTTCGGCGGGTTTGGTGTACCAGAGAGTCAAGGAAGACGAGGCGGTGACCGAGCAAAGAGAGGATGCCAGCAAAAGCGCAGCGCGGAAAGAAGTGGCTCGAAATAAAAAGTTCATAATTGCGACTGCAGCGTGCGGGATAAGCGCCCTTTTTTACAACTCGATTGGTTCGTAACGCGGCGCCAGGAGGTGATTCAGGACGAAGGCCACCACGTACGCGCACGCGCAAATGCCGAACAGGATGGCATAGCCCGCCCGAATATTCTGGACTGCTTTGAAATGGTCCAGCATCCCCCCGGCAACGATTGGAAAGATAAAACCACCGACCGACCCAGCCATTCCGCCGATGCCAACCACGGAAGCGACAGCCTGGCTGGGAAACATATCCGATACCGTCGTAAAGAGGTTGGCAGACCAGGCCTGGTGCGCCGAGGCCGCCACGCCAATGAGCAACACCGCCGCCCAATCACCTACCCGGCTGACGGCCAGGACCGGCACCACGCAGAGGGCGAAGATGAGCATCCCGGTTTTGCGAGCGCGGGTGACGCTCCAGCCCTTTTGGGTGAGATAGCCGGTTATCCACCCGCCAAAAATACTCAGCACGGTGACGATCCCATAAATCGTCACGAGATGAATCCAGCTCTTGCGGATGTCCAGGCCGCGCGTCTGCCTGAAAAAATCCGGCAACCAAATCAGGAAAAACCACCAAACAGGGTCCGTGAGAAACTTGGCCAAAATGAACGACCAGGTTTGGCGGTATCTCAGCAGGCCCAGCCAAGAGACCTTTTGATGAACCTCTTGCCTGGCATCCGCTATCATATCGAGCTCCGCTTGAGTTACATACCGGCTTTTATCGGGCGCATCATAAAAGGGAATCCAAAGAAAGAGCCAAAGCAGCCCGGCTGCGCCGGCGGCCAGGAAGGTGGATTGCCAGCCCCACGCAAAAGCCATTGCCGGAATAAGCAGCGGCGCAATCAATGGTCCGACATTGGTGCCGGCGTTGAAGATGCTGGTTGCAAACGCCCGCTCGCGTTTGGGGAACCACAGCGCCACGGCCTTCACCGCAGAAGGGAAGTTACCCGACTCGCCCAAACCGAGGGCGGCGCGGGCGGCGAGGAACCCGCTGACACTGCCCACCAGGGCATGGGAAGCCGCCGCGACGCTCCAGGCGGCGATGGACACTGCGTAACCGAGCTTGGTGCCGAACCGGTCCACAAACCATCCGAAGCCCAGCAGGCCCAGGCCGTAGGAGAATTGGAAAGCCGAGTTTACAAACCCGAATTGCTCGTTCGTCCAGCCGATTTTTTGGTCGAGGATTTCTTTGAGCAGGGCGAGTATTTGCCGATCGATGTAATTGATAGTGGTGGCGAAAAATAACAGCGCGCAAATGACCCAGCGATAATTGGCAATGCCCCGCCTGGCGATTGAACCACCGGCGGCCCTGAGTCTTTGGCTGTCGGCGGTCCTGATCGCGGGGTCGTTCATGGTACGCCGGGTGTGGCGTCTCAGTTATTGCTCGATTGCACCTCGACCAGGCCGGCATCGATATACTGGCCGCCTGTCGTTTGATGGCAATGCACGGCCAGCACATTCTTGCCGGGTTTGAGGGCCCTCTGGGCCTTGGGCTTCATCGGGACGGTTTCATATTCTGTGATAAACCCTGGAAGCCTGGCGGCCTGCACGCCATTCAAATAAATCTCGGCGTCTTCATCGTGATGCACCCGCAACTCGATGTCAGTCCACTTGCCCGCTGGCAGCGTAAACTCGCGGCGCAGCCAGATGTCCGCCGTGTTCCACTCGGTGCGCACCACGGCGCCGGGAGTCCCCTCGGTGCCAAAACCCCCAGGGGCTTCTTTCCATGACGAGTCGTCAAAGTCGGGTTGGAACCAACCCACGGCCTGCGGTTGAGTCGTGTAGCGCCAGCCCATGGGCCGCTCTTCCGACGTGGGAATGACCACCACGATCTTGGGCGGCTTCGGAAACGGCGCCCAGTTTGCCGCTTTGGTCCTGTCGCGTTCGGCCCATTGTTTCCACCCAGCGGTATCATAGAGCATTTGAAGAAAAACTCCGCCCACGACCGAGCGTGCTTGAAAGCCGGTTTGCCGGGCGTTCTGTGTCCAAAACCAATCGGTCATTGGAACGCGGTTTGGGGTTTCATTTAAAAAACGCCAGATGGGCGCGACCAGGGCTTCAAAATCAGGGCGCTCCTGGGTCAGGGTCGCCGTCCAGAGTGTCCAGTCGAGCTTCGTATATTGTTTGCGATTATCGAGCGGCAGGCCGAACTCGTTTTGTTTGGTTTTGTAGAAGTCCATTTCTTTGCGGCGGACCGAATCGGCAAAGAGATTCAGGCCCAGGATGCGGTCCCAAACCAGATTATATTTCTGGCTCCAGGTGCCGGGCTTATCGAACGCGAGCCGGAAATGATCGCCATCATCGGCTTCCTTCACCCAACGCGCGGAAAAACTCTTGGCCAGGTTCATCAACTCGCCAGCCTCGCCTTGCTCGCCGCGCATGGCGCAAAGCTTCGCGAACGCCCCCAGGCCGCAGATGGCCTTGGCAGAGAGATTGACGTTGTGGGCCAAATGGCCGGCAAAGTCGTCGGTGCAAAGCTGGTTCTCCGGATCAAAACCTTTGGCTTTGAGGTAATCGGCCCATTTCTTGAGGACCGGCCAGTACTTCGAGCAGAAATCGGCGTTGCCTTCGACTTGGGCCAGGCCACCCAGCATCAACAGCATGTTACCAGTCTCCTCGACCGGCATCTGATCGCGCTCGGTGCGTTCGCCCCCGCCATAGACCTGTCCATTGGCCAACGGATAGGTGCCGAGATCATGCGGGGCAAAGGGCCAACGCCAGCGCGGCGAGGCAGCGTAGTCCAGGATGGGCGCCAGCATCGCCTTGGCCAATGACGGACTGAACAAAAGGAACTGCGGCGACATCGGATAAATGACATCGACTGTCCCGATGCAGCCGTTGCTGAAATTCTCCTTGGGAAACATGAGCGGCTGGCCATTGGCATCGGCCACGACTTTGTTTGCGGCGTAGCATTGGCGATAAGCCAGCGCGCAAAGCCGCGCGTATTTTTCACCACCGGCCTTTGTGAGCCCAGCCATGAAGTCCGCGTCAAACTTCTCGCATCGGCTTTTGAGTGATTCGTATTCTGCAGCGGCCTTCTTCAGGAGAGCGGCGGCGTCATCACCGTTGCGGCGCCAGTAAGGGCGGAGGTTGTGTTTAAAATACTGGATCGAATACTCGTCGTCGTAGGCAAGCATCAGCCAGCGGGAAACGGGGGCGGAGGTAATTTTGCCCAGGTTGAAATAAAATGCGAGGCGTTGAGGACCGTCGCCAGAGCCTGCCTGTTGACCGGCGGACGCCGGGAAAGGGAGTGCCCCTTGATTGGCCCAGGTTTCCGGCTGCGCCTCAGCCCAAATCCAGGCCCTCTGTCCCGAGCCACCCGATTCTGATTTGATTGGTGCGCCCTTCGCAGCCACATAAAAATGTCCCCAATCAATCCGCAAATTATCGCCCTTCTTCTCCAGCACCGGCTGGTCGAGGGAGCCGACACCCAGCACCTCCAGACCCTCGATCTGTGGCTTCACGGTTACGACCTGCTGCGATTTTGGATCGTTGACGGCGATCTCCGGGGCCGCATCGAAATAAACCTGGACCTGGTGCTCGTGCCCGTCAGTCGCCGAAGCCGCCCAGCTCAGATAAGCCAGTGGCCTCGAGTAAATCATGAGGTCATCGGGCAGTGCGGCGGTCATGAACGTGCAGGTCAACTGCACGCCTTGACCCTCAAAAGTGTAGATGGTGCGTGTGGGGAGCACCTGCAGTCCGGTTTGAGGCAGCGGGGGAACGGCGGCCGGTTCCTTGCCCAGGATGCGAAATCCCTTCCCATCAATCCGCACCAGGCTGGTGAGCCGATTCGGTTTGCCCGTCCAATGAACCGTATCGGCATCGGTCAATTTATCCGCCGGCGACCAGATGCTGAAATAAGGGTCGCAGGCGACAAGCGGCACCGAGGGGGGACGCAATGCGGAGTCGCTTTGAGCCGCAGGGGTTCGCGCTACGGCCAGCATCAGGCCTAAGGCCGCCGCCGTTGCATGGAGTATGAAGAGGGCCTTGGTTTTTGCCCGGAAGTCGAGTTTCATCCCGCACATCCTTTGCCATCAGCCCGGAAATTTCAAGTTTTACAATCTCAGTCACCAAGTCCCGGCCCTCAGCTTCGTGTCAGTTCGAGTCCGGTTTCCGAGACTGCAAAATCGACAAAGCGGGCGCGCGCATTTGGCGGGTGCCGGATCAGCTTCTGTTTGATCCGCGCAGCGGCGGTTTCGTCCTCGGCAAACAACAGCAGGTAGCCTCCCCCGCCCGCCCCCAACAATTTGGCTGCGGCGACCTCATCCTGGACCCTGCCCAGGATTTCCCGCACCGGCGGCGGGTTTGTGCCTGGGTCAAGCCGTTGATTGAGCGCCCAACTCCGGCGCACCGCATCCACGAGCATCGCGTAATTGCACTTTTGAATGGCGGCCCCGGCAAATTCCGCGTTCTGCCCAATTTCCTGGATGATCTCCAGGTGCGCCGGTGAATTTAGAAAAAGCCCACGAACAATTTCCCCCAGAACATTGCGGGCGAGGCGTGTCAGGCCAGTGTAATAGAGAAGGATGGAGCGGTTGGCGTACTCGTGGCCGAACAAGTGGTCCGGGAGCCAGCGCAAGGTCGGTTGCTGGGCCAGGCCCGGCGCGGTCTCAATCAACTTAATCCCGCGGAACAGCGCCCCGGCCTGGTCCTGCCAACCGCCACCGGTGGTGAGCATCTGTTCCAGCGCCAAGGTGCGCGTAAACAGGACGTGTCGGTCCCACCCCAACCCGCACAGATCGCTCAGGGCTGCGAGCACGGTTGCCGCCAGAACGCTGCTGGTGCCCAGCCCCGACCCTTTCGGAATCGCCGAGAGCAAGGACAACTCGATCCCCCCGCCAAAACCCTCAAGCTGCTTCTCCAGACTCGAGAAACGCGCTGAGGCGTTGAACCGAGGCAGAAATCCCGCCAGCGCCAGCGCTGCTTTGGGCAAAGCAAACGGGTTCTGCGGTGTGCCAAAAGTGTCCAGCTCCGCGTATGTCCGCACACGTTCTTCGGCGCCCAAATCAATGGAATGGAGGACGATCTCTTGCCGCTGGCAAACCCTGGCAAAGACCTGGACTGGCGGCTGCCCGTTTAGGTTCACGGCAAGGTTTAGCACCTTGCCGCCATACTCGATGCAGTAAGGCGGTGTGTCGGTCCAGCCTCCCGCCAGGTCGAAGCGGACAGGACTGCGAGCCCAGACAATCTGATCCTCTTTAATGGCGCAGCGCGGCGTCGTAGGCGAGAGTTGGGCCTCGTGGATGAGCAACTCCCGCAGTTTCGCAAAAGCCGACTGCTCGAACTCCTGCCAGGAGGGAGCCTGCCGATGCCTCAAAACAGCCGAGCGAAACATTCGGCCGTGGACCGGTTGCATCGGGTCGGCATGGCCGTCCAAGGATAAAGTGGGCACTTCGTTTCCCGTAGCCGCAAAGGCGCGAGCGGTGCCTTCAAGGTCCAGTCTAAAAAAAACGCTCGAACGGAAGTTCTTGAGCATCGGGAGCAGGCAGCCGTTGCGTAAGCGTCCTCGCTGGGCATAAAGCCGAGGCAGATTGACCCGTTGGCAAAGCTCTTGAGCTGAAAAACGTGGCAGGCTGCGCCACAGTGCGCTCAGTTTCTCATTGGGCGCCGGTTCCGAGGTGAAAAGCCATTCGATGAAGGAGCCTTGAAGTTGCTCCTTCGAGAGAACCGGAAAGAGTTGGCATGCCTGGATATCATCTCCCAAATCAATTCCGCAGTCCTCCGGTTTGAGGCCGCGCGCGGTGAGCCAGTGTTGTGGCCGCCGCCCGAGCCAGCGGGTTTCCTCTCCGCCAAATCTCCCGGCAAATCTGTCTTTGAAACTATAGGCCCGGACGCAAAAATCGTCCGTCCCTACCGGCACGAAATCCAGACACACCCCGGGCGGGAGCTCCAGGCTCCAATCGTTCTCCGGGACCCCGGTGATGACATGCTCGGATGCCAGCCGCCAGGAAGACGGCACGACACTGTTTTCAATCCAAAGGGTGTGATTGCCTTCGCGACGCAGCGGCACATCGACCTGCGAATTCTGGGTCACCTGGTCCGGATGCCGGCGCGCGCCTGCCATCCCCAATTTGGTCTGGTCCAGCACAAGGTTTTGCAAGCTCGATACCGATTCGATCATTTGCGCGCTTGTGCCAAAGTGAAAGAATTGGGCTTCGGGTAAAGGCACGACCGCGCAGGTGAGGGCATTGACGGCTGGGTCAGGCGCCACAGGGGACTTGCCCAATGCCAGCCCAAATTGCGCATAAAGTTCATAGGGCGCAGTGGCTGCGCCTGCGAACTCCTGGCGTCGCTCGTCCCATCCGCACCGCTCCATCAGCACACGAATTGCCCGCTCGCTCAAGAGCCACATCCCGGTGTCCACCAGTGTGAGGTACTCCTCGGCTAACTCCCGGATTCGTGCAGCCGATGGTTTTTGAAGGAAGAATTCCAATTGGCCGGGCTGGTTGCGCGTCGAGAAGAAGACGCCGAAATCCTGCGCCTTCTCGGGTTCCAGCCACATCCCCAACCCCAGCACATCGACTTTTGGGAAAGGCGGAAGCGTGGGAGCAAATCGAAGGAGCACATCGCCGCTGGTGATCAGCGCGGCGGCTTCCGGCGCGTGGGCCAGGACCCGCTCGTAATAGGGCAATTGCAGGTCCAGCAGCGTTTGGTCCAGCCGCTGGCCGCGCGCCCAGCGGAAAACGGGTACGGGCATGAGCAACTTGCCTGCGGGCGCGTAGGCCGGCAAGCGCCTGCTCTGGCCGCCGGCGTGAATGATCAGCTTCTGGCCGTGCAGCAGCCAGGAACCAAACGGTTTACCGGAGGCATTTCGCCGCCAGGCCTCAACCAACAGATGGGCCGTCCCGCCACCCGAACCGAGCGGGCGCCCAACAGGGTCACAAGCCGCTACCCATTGCGGCTGTGATTTGCCTTCTAACTCTCCAAACTGCTCGGCCATTTGCGGCGGCAGCGTCAGGAGGTATTCCATAGAGACCTGGCCAGCCGCCGTTGCCGCTTGCGGAGCGCGCGAAGAAGCTGCGGAAAACACGCGTCGCACGTTAGCGGGAGGTTTTTGGACGAGCAACAGAAAAGGATTGGCACGTGGTTCCGGCCGAGCGCGACTCTCGCCGATTGACCGAGCAATGGAGGCGGCGGGTCGTTAATGTCCGATTGAATCGAAAAGGGCAGTCGAAGCTCACGATTTCCCGCCTCATTCAGGCAGGCCGCAAGTGAGCCTCACTCTGGACGCCAGCGCGGCAGTCGCTTTGCATTTTGCTGTTCTGATTGAATCCTAAAAGCCAGCCGCATTTTTCGGCCTGCTTGACACGAAGTCCTTCGCTGCTATGCTCTCGCGTCCGTTTCCGGGGTATTTCCTGGCCAGAGGTCAATTGAAGCCGTCGCTCAGTCGAGTGGGAAGTGCACGGTCAGTTGCTGTTAATTTAGCCCCCAGGGGAATAGAGTGATTTATGAAGCGACAATACCAACCGTCAAAAATTAGACGCAAACGACAGCACGGTTTTCTGAACCGTAACTCGAGTAAGAGTGGGCGGGCCATCTTGCGTAATCGCCGGCGCACAGGCCGAAAGCGGTTGACGCCGGTCTAATGCTGGCTCATGGCCGTGCAGAAATCACAACCGCTGCGGTTAGGCCCCCAATCCCGTATCAAAGAAGGCAGGGATTTCATGCGCATCAAACAAAAAGGCGGCCGGCTGGCCGGCGGTTGTTTGATAGCCAACTGGCAACGGCTTGCCCCGGGCGGCCAGTCGCGTTTAGGGGTCATCACAGCCTCTAAAGTAGGGGGGGCGGTAACGCGGAACCGTGCCCGGCGCCTTTTGCGCGAGAGCTTCCGGTTGCACCAGCATGAACTGACTGCGCCGGTGGAGTTAGTGCTCGTGGCCCGGCCCTCCATCGTCTCGAAAGGCTTTAGCGGCGTTGAAAAGGATTTTTTGACAACCCTGCGGAAAGCAGGATTGTTGGGATGACCAACTGGGCCGTGAATCCTGCTCAATACATTTTGATCCTCGGGGTGAGAGTCTATCGCTGGGTGATTTCTCCGGCCAAGACCTTCCTTTTCGGGCCTTTGGGTCAATGCCGGTTTCACCCGAGCTGCTCCGCCTTTGCCGCCGAGGCCATCGCCCGGCACGGAGCCCTCGCTGGAAGCTGGCTGGCGCTCAAGCGCATCGCCCGTTGTCATCCCTGGGGCGGATGCGGAGAAGACCCAGTCCCAGCCTCAAAACCTGCGACCGCTCCGAACTAAGACTTCATGGACCGTACTTCAATCATCGTCGTCGTTATTTGTGTCCTCCTGCTGTTCGCCTGGAAACCAATCCTGGATAAATTCTTTCCTCCACGCCTCCTTCCAGCGGGCGTTACCAACGCCCTCAACGCCTCGTTGAACGCCTCGAACCAGGCCCCGTCCTCGCCGGTTGCCCCAGCCTCGGTTGAAGCCCCCCCCACCCCCATGCTCCTCGCCGACACGAATGTCCCGGAGCAACTCGTCGAAATCACCAATCCCAACGCCCATTACACGTTCGCCTCGATTGGCGGCGGCTTGAAACTTATCGAGCTGCTCAAATATCCGGAAACCGTCGCCCGGCGAAGGAGCCAGAGCGCCCGGGGCGTGGCCACTCTCGACTCGTTCACGCCGGCCCCGACTCTGGCGCTGCTCGACGGGGCCGAGGTGCAAGGTGACAGCCTGTATGCTCTCACACAGACTACCAATGGCGTGCGCGCCGAGAAGACGCTGACCAACGGCCTCACCATCGTGAAGGATTTCGGCGTGAGCACCAATTATTTGGTGACTGTAACCGTGCGGTTGGAGAACCGCTCGGACCACCCGCTGAACCTCCCGGCCCAGCACTGGTTCGCCGGAACCGCCACGCCCCTCAATGCCCAGGATAACGGCTCGGCCGTGGGGGTGCTGTGGTATAACGGCGCAAAGTCGCAGGAAATCGGCGCCAGCTATTTTTCTTCGAGCGGTTTCGCGTGCATCCCGCGCACGCCTCCCGCCGAATTCCGCGGCGGGAGCAACAACGTCGAGTGGGTCGCTGTCCACAACCAGTACTTCGCCCTGGTGGTTATGCCGCACCAGGACGCCGCGCAAGTTGTGGTGCGCAAGATTAATTTGCCGCAACCGGCCCAGGAAGAAGTGGTGTACCGGACGGTTCGCCAACCGGTGGGCTATGAAGCAGAGTTGGTTTATCCACCCTTAACTCTGGCTTCTCACTCGACTCTCCAGCGGCAGGTCACCCTGTACACCGGCCCCAAGGAGTACCGCACCCTGGCGACTATCGCCTCCTCGTTCAACAACAACGTGGACGCCGTCATGGGCTTCGGCTTTTTCGGCTTTGTTTCCAAGGGGCTGTTGTTGTGGATGAATTGGCTCCATAGCACATTGGCGCTCTCCTATGGCTGGGCCATTGTCACCATCACCGTCGTCATCAAAGTGGTCTTCTGGCCCCTGACCCAGGCCAGCACACGCTCGGCCAAGCGCATGCAGGCCCTTCAGCCCAAGATCAAGGAGCTCCAGGCAAAATACAAAGATGACCCCGCCAAACAGCAGCGCAAGATGATGGAGTTTTGGAAGGAAAATAAAATCAATCCCATGAGCGGTTGTTTGCCTACGCTCATCCAGATGCCGGTCTTTTTTGGGTTCTTCTTTATGATCCGCACCGCCATCGAGTTGCGCGGCGCGCCTTTTCTTTGGGTAGCTGACCTGTCCGAACCCGATACGCTCTTTTTCATTCCCGGCCTTAATTTTCCCTTTAATCTCCTGCCGCTGATCATGGGAGGCACCATGCTCTGGCAGGCCCACCTGACGCCCCCATCAGCCGGCATGGACCCTAGCCAGGCCAAAATCATGCGCTATATGCCTCTGATGTTCATGGTCTTTCTCTATAATTACTCGGCGGGCCTGACTCTTTACTGGACGGTCCAGAATCTCTTGAGCATCGTCCAAACCAAGCTGATTCGCATGAACCCGGACACCGCCCCAATGGCCGCTCCGGTATTGACGCCGCCGCCGAAAAAGAGGAAATAAAGGCCAGGAAAACCGCAGCCATCGTGCTTTACTCAACTATTAACGCGCAATGACCGACTCCGTTATGCCTGCTGAACCCAAAGTCACGCTGCAAAAAATGCTCGACCTCCTCGGTTTCGCTGCCACCGTCGAGGAGCACCACATGGAAGACGGCATCCTGCTCGATGTCAAAACCGAGGATTCGGGGCGCTTGATTGGCCGCCAGGGCCAAACCCTCTCGGACCTGCAGTATATCACCAACCGGTTGCTATTCCAGCAAGACGCCTCGGCTCCCAAGGTCATGGTCGATGTGAGCGGCTACCGCGCTCAAGCCCGGGAGGCGCTGGTTAAAAAAGCTATGGAAGCCGCCGAAAAAGTCCGGCGTTGGGGAGATGTTGTGGAACTCGAGCCGTTGAGCGCTTTCGACCGGCGGATCATCCACCAGGCCCTCAAAGACGACCCCAACATCGAGACCCACAGCGTTGAGGTCGAAGGCACGGATAAAAAAGCGATTCTGCTCCGGCCCAAGCACTGAAGCGCGTTTTCCTTGGCCGTGACCAGTCAGTTTGAACGGGAGATAACAGAGAAAACAGAGGTGTGAACACGAAGCCAAAACTATGGCTTGCACCCGTGTGGCTGCCCATTAAATGGAGAGGCGCTGTTTGTGCCTCCATTGCTCACAAAGTGTTTCAAAAATCTCTGTTCTCTCCTTTTCCTCCTGTTTCTTTCTCCATGTTTCAGGCTTAGTACCTCGGCACCGCCGGATCGATTTCATTGGACCACGCCGTGATGCCACCCTGGACGCTCTTGAGATGTTTGAACCCGTGCTGGCGCAGGAATTCCAAGGCCTGCAGCGAGCGCATCCCGCTTTTGCAGTGAATATAATATTGCTGGGCTGGGTCTAATTCGTTGAACCGGTGGGCCAATTGGCTTAGGGGCAGCAGCGGCACCCCTTCAATGCGCGCGATGCGCTGCTCATCGGGTTCGCGCACATCAATGATTTTGATGCCCAGCTTGGGGTTCTGCAGGGCCTTCTGGAGTTCCTGGACAGTGACTTCGTCGGGATGCATCGGTTTTGTTTGAGAATTTAAGCCGCAAAACTGCTCGTAATCGATTAACCGGGTGATGGTGGGACGTTCGCCGCACACGGGACACTCCGGGTCGCGCCTCAGCTTTAGTTCGCGGAATTTCATGTCGAGGGCATTGAACAGCAACAAGCGATTGGTCAACGGCGCCCCGATTCCTGCGGCAAGTTTCAGGACCTCAGTCGCCTGAATCAAACCAATAATCCCGGGCAGCACTCCCAGAACTCCGCCTTCCACACAACTGGGCACCAGGCCCGGCGGCGGCGGTTCCGGGTACAGGCAACGGTAACACGGCGCGCCCAGGTGCGGCGCGAACACACTCGCCTGCCCTTCGAACCGGAAGATGGAGCCGTAAATGTTTGGTTTGCCCAACAAAACACAAGCATCATTGGACAAATAGCGCGTGGGGAAATTGTCTGTGCCGTCCACCACCAGGTCATAGGCCCCGAGAAGCTCGAACGCGTTCTGGCTGGTCAGGCGCACAGCATGCAGTTCGACTTCCACATGCGGATTGATGCGTTGGATTGTCTCGCGGGCTGAAGCCGTTTTCGGGCGGCCAATGTCGGGTGTCCCGTGCAGGACCTGCCGCTGAAGATTCGATACATCTACTACGTCAAAGTCCACAATGCCGAGTTTGCCAATCCCGGCGGCAGCGAGGTACAGGGCCACCGGCGACCCCAGCCCTCCTGCCCCAATGCACAATACCCGCGTCGAGCCAATTTTTTTTTGGCCCGCCGCTCCAACTTCAGGCAAAATCACCTGCCGCGCATAGCGGCGGAACTCATCGGCGCCAGCGTCCATTGCGTCAATAACCTAACACCTGTGCCAATATTAATTGAGAAACTCACCGGGAGCAAACGGCGAAATCCGGACTCGTTACCTGCCACCGTAGCGCAGGCGTCTCGCCCGATTCTCGGGCCGCACACCACCACCAAAAGCCGCCGGCCTGCACGCCTTCGCCGCCCCGCCCTTGGCGCAGACCCCTCGAAGACAGCCGTGCGTCTAAAGAAACTCTCCCGCTTGCGTCCGACCCTGGCAATTGTTTTGGGGAGCGGCTTCCAGAGCGCAGTTAAGGAACTGGAAATCGACGCGCAAATCCCTTACTCGCGCCTCCCGGGCTTTGCGCCTCCCGCCGTTCGCGGCCATGAAGGGAGCCTGCTGCTGGGACGATTAGGCGGCACACCAGTCCTGGTGCTCAGTGGCCGGGCCCATTTTTACGAAGGGCATCCAATGTCCGTGGTCACTTTTCCAATCCGCGTCCTGGCAGCCTTCGGGATAGAAGCCCTGTTGCTCACCAATGCTGCCGGGGGCATCAACGCGGCATTCCGCCCAGGCCACTTCATGATACTGACCGATCACATCAACCTGATGGGAGTCAACCCGTTGCGGGGAACGCCTTCTGAACCCGCCAACTTTACAGATTTAACGCGCCTATATGAGCCCGGATTGCGTCAAATCCTGCGCCGGGCAGCCCGCATCTGTTGTTTGGCCATTCGCGAAGGTGTCTATGTCGCTGTTAGCGGTCCGAGTTATGAAACCCCGGCTGAAATCAGGGCTTTCGCCGCTCTGGGCGCCGATGCCGTCGGGATGAGCACTGTTCCCGAGGCGATTGTGGCCCGCCGTTGCGGCCTGCGCGTCGCCGCCCTCTCTTGTATCACGAACTTGGCTGCCAGTTCAGGGGCAAACCCACTTTCACACCCTGACGTGCTCGAATCGGGCCGGCGCGTGGGCGTTTTGGCAGCGCAATTGCTGAAGAATTTTGCCAGACTCTATGGTCGCGAAGATTCGCATTGTGAAAGGCCAACCGCTTAGTAACCTGCCATCCGCAAAATTCTGCCGATGAAGCACGATATCACTTTTGCCCTCGAGAATGCCGGCTGGCCGGCCCTCCTGGTGGACGGAGCCAGCATTATCTGCCGCGCCAACTCCGCCGCCGTGAGGCTCTTTGGCCCTGCTTTGGAAGGCGATTTGCCTCACCTCTCCGCCGTCTGGTCGCCGGAGAACACCAGCAGCGCGGAGCAATTTCTGGCCCAATGGGAAAGGGCGCCTGCCCCTACCGTTACCCTTAAACTTCGCGGGAAAGGCGGGGCCACCTTGTCCCAACTGGCCTCCATCTGTTCGCTCAATCGGGATGGCCAAAAGGTGTTTGTCATTCAATTGTTGCCCGAGATAACACTCCCGGCGCGTGAACTCAAAGGGGCCAATGGTGATGCGGGCCTGGCGCACAAGCAGAAGCTCGATTGCGCCTTGCAATTGGCTCGGACCGTTTCGCTGGATTTTAACAATGCATTGACCAGCATCCTGGGCCATACCTCACTCATTCTGGGACAGATGGAGCCAGATCATCCCTGGCGCCGCTCGCTGCTGGAAGTCGAGAAGTCGGCTGCGCATGGGGCCGAAATTGCTAACGATCTGGGAGCCTTCAGCCGCCAGGAAAAGGATTCTCACGGCCAGACCAGCGGCAACCTCAATCTCCTGCTCCAGCACTCCGTCGATTTCTTCAAGGAACATCCACCGGCCGATCCCCTGGAATGGAATCTCGTTCTGGAACGCAAGCTCTTCGCCGCCAAATTCGATGAAGCCAAGATGCAGCAGGCATTCATGAAAATCCTCGAAAACGCCCTCGAAGCCGTGACCGGCTATGGACGCATCACCGTCCAAAGCCGCAACGTGGAATTGGCCGGACGCGCCCAGGACCGCAACGTGCAACTGGCCCCCGGGGCGTATGTCTGCATCGAGATTAGCGACAATGGCGCCGGGATTTCCGCCGAGGTTTTGCCCCGCATTTTCGAGCCGTTCTTTACCACAAAGGGCGGCAAACATCGCGGCTTGGGGCTGGCGTGGGTTTATGGAATTGTCACAAATCACGGCGGCGGTGTTGCGGTTTCCAGCCAGCCAGCCAGCGGCACATCCGTCCGCGTTTATCTCCCCGCAGAAAAACATATCGTTGGCGACAGCGAGATGGCGGCAAGCGACCTCCGCGGAGATCAAACTATCCTCTTCGTCGATGACGAAGAACCGGTGCTGACCTTGGGCCAGATGATCCTCTCGGCCTATGGTTACCAGGTCCTCACCGCGAGCACCGGACAAAAGGCCCTGGAGCTGATTGCGGGCAAGAAACCGGTGGATTTGGTTGTTACGGACCTGGTCATGCCCAGCATGAGTGGTCGCGAACTCATCGAACGAATTCGCCAGAGTGCGCCTGATTTGCGCATCCTCTCCACCAGCGGCTGTATTTGGCCAGCTGGCCAGGAACAGGAGGGCGCTTACCTCCAAAAGCCCTTCACCAGCCAGGAACTGCTCCTGAAAGTCAAACAGGTCCTGGAGCGCTAAGAATCCCTCAGGTTTGAACCGGCTGGCAGGGCGGAAAACCCTCTCTGGTTTTTTAATAATGCTCGAACTGATTCTGTTGACTCTTTCCATTATTTTCAGTTCAATCACTGCATGCAATTCGAGAGCCTTAAAGTATTTTGCGACCTGGCTGACACCGAGAGCTTCACAAAAGCGGCGCAGGTCAACGGGGTCACCCAGTCTGCCGTCAGCCAGACCATCAGCGCCCTGGAGCGCCAATTCAAGTCGCTCCTCATCGAGCGCAGCAAGAAGAACTTCCGGCTAACGTCTGAAGGAGAGGTCCTTTATGAGTACAGCAAACGCCTCCTGCAGGGTTACGAGAGCATTCACAGCAAACTCCAGGAACTCAAGAACGAGATTTCCGGCACGGTGCGCGTGTCCGCCGTGTACAGCATCGGGCTTCACGATCTGCCGCCTTACATCAAGGCCTTCCTGAAGGAGCACCCCACGGTGAACCTGCACGTCGAGTACCGCCGCGAGAACAATGTTTATGAGGATGTGCTGGGCAACATTGTGGACCTGGGCCTTGTCTCCTATCCGAATCACGATTCCAAACTGGAAGTCGTCCCCTTGCGCAAGGACCCGCTGGTCCTGATTTGCCCGCCACAACATGCCCTGGCCAAGGCCAAAACCGCCCGGTTCAAAGCGCTGGAAGGGCAGAAATATGTCGGTTTTGATTCTGACATGCCAACCCGCAAGGCCATCGATAGAATCTTCAAGGAACAGGGCGTCTCGGTCGAATACGCGATGGAGTTTGATAATATCGAGACGATTAAACGCGCGGTCGAAATCGGCTCTGGCATCGCCGTTGTTCCCGAGAGCACAATCCGCCAGGAAGTAGCCGATCAAAGCCTGGCAGCCGTGCGGCTGGAAGGCAATCATATGCGGCTGATGGGCGCCATTTACAAAAAATCCAAGGTGCTCTCCCCGGCGATGAAGCAGTTTTTGGAATTGCTGAAAAAGCCGATTTGAACGGCGCCAGTTCGGGCATGAAGGCAACCCTCTTGCTCTGCTTTCTGCCTGTTGTTTCGCTGGCTTCTTCGCCAGGCGAGGCTGGCGCAAAGGCCCTGCTGCCTGGCCGGGTTATCGCCGCGCAAACCGGCAAACTGCACGATGAATGGCCGGGTATTGCCGCCGCCACCAATGACTGGGCTCTCGCTCTGCGGCACAGGCCCGAGTGGAATGCAGTGTTGAGGGCCTCGCCGGATGCTGCGCGGGACCTCGCCGCGAAAGGCGCCGCCCTCGCGCAATTGCGTCTTGGTTACTCCTATTTCGCCGGGGACGGTTTGACCCAGGATTACGCGGAGGCTCTTCCCTGGCTGCAAAAGGCCGCCCAAGCCAATCTGCCTCCCGCCCAATTCCTGCTCGGTTTGGGCCGCCTGTTCGGCCTCGGCGGACCGGAGGACTTTTCAGCCGCTGTTGATTGGTTCGAGCGAGCCGCAACCAACGGCTTCGCCGATGCCCAATTCCAGCTCGGCGTCTGCTATCTCAATGGCGGCCCTGGTGTCAATCGCGCCCCGGCGCGAGGAGTCAAATGGGTCCAGCGCGCGGCTGAGCAAGGAAAGGCGCCGGCGCAACTCTTCCTGGCCCTATGCTACTCGAGCGGCCAGGGCATCGATTCGGACCCCGCCGCTGCCGCGAGCTGGGCGCGGCAGGCTGCCGAACAAGGACCGGCCGAAGCGCAGGATTTTTTCGGCACCTGCTGTTCAACCGGCTTCGGCGTAAAGAAGAACCCCGTTGCAGCCGCCGGTTGGTTCCGCAAAGCGGCGGAGCAGGGGCTAGCCGCCGCCCAAATGAAGCTCGCCGGGTGCTGTAGCAAAGGTTTAGGTCTCTCAACAAATTTGGCTGAAGCAGTCAAATGGTGGCGTCAGGCTGCTGACGGCGGCACTCGTGGGGCGTTCTTCAAACTCGGCCTTTGCTATTTCAATGCGCAGGGACTCCCACGAAACCTCCCCGCCGCTGCCGACTGTTTCAAACAGGACGCCATAAAGGGTCATCCCGGCGCCCAGCTTTACCTTGGCCTCTGTTATTGGAAAGGTATTGGAGTGGATAAAGACCCCGATGAGGCGCAGAAATGGTGGCGAGAGGCCGCCCTCAAAGGGATTGTTCCGAACCTCAACGAAGCGGCCCTGGGGGGCTCTAATCCTTACGCCGAATCCGAAGGGTACTGGCGCGAGGTTGCGGCCCAGGCAAACCCCGAAATCCAATGCTGCATGGCCGAGTTCTATCATCAAGGCCAGGGGGTCGCCAAAAACGATTTGGAAGCCCTCAACTGGTATAAGAAAGCCGCTGCACAAGGCGATGCCGTGGCGCTCCAGACGGCTGCCTGGCTGCTGGCTACCTCACCTGACCCTCACCTGCGTGATGGCCAAACCGCGCTGAAATTCGCGCAACAAGCCGCCCAGGGAAGCCGCAGGCGCAGCCCCAAAATCCTCGATACTCTGGCCGCAGCCTATGCCGAAGCCGGCCAGTTCAAACAAGCGGTCAGCACAGAAAAGCAGGCCATCTCCCTTTCCACTCAGGATGACGAGAGGGAGGAATTCCAGGGCCGCCTCATGTTTTACCAAACCAACGCGCCGTATCGTTCTTTTTAGAGTTCGTTGACCACCCTTTTAAGTTTGTTCCGGCGCCCTTTTTGCGCTATTGGGTTCCACCACGCACTTTATGAAACTGTCCAGCCCGCGCTTTCCCACTCTGAAATCAGAAATCTGAAAATCTCCAATGACCACCTCGCCCTCTCAAATCTCGAGCCCTGCCCAAAGCGCTGACCGCTTGACCGCGGTCCTGCTGCGCAGCACCGTCATCGCCGCGCTCGGCGGGTTACTGTTCGGCTTCGACACGGCCGTAATCTCAGGCACCACGGATTGGCTCAAAGCGGGTTTTGTGACCGGCATTACGGAGCGGCTGCAAGCCATGCTGCCCTCGATAGGCCCGGAGAGCCTGCTCGAATTCATGCTCGGCTTCACCGTAGCCAGCGCGCTGATTGGCACCGTCATCGGCTCTATAGCCGTGGGGCGCCCCGCTGATTCGTTTGGCCGGCGCGGCGTCCTGTCCCTGCTGGCCATTCTCTATTTCGTTTCTGGCGTCGGTTGCGCCCTAGCTTGGAACTGGTGGTCGTTTGTAGCTTTCCGGTTCGTGGGCGGCCTGGCGGTCGGGGGGGCTTCTGTTGTCTCGCCGATGTATATCGCCGAAATCTCTCCCGCTAAACTCCGAGGTCGCCTGGTCGCCATCACCCAATTCAACATCGTATTGGGCATTCTCCTGGCTTACCTTTCCAATTACATCATCGGCGCCGTCATTCCTGGGGCCACCCAATACCGCTGGATGTTCGGCGTCATGGCCATTCCCGCCGCCGCCTTCTTCTTCTTTCTGTTTTTCGTCCCTCAAAGCCCGCGCTGGCTTATCGCTCGTGGCCGCCTCGACGAGGCGCGCGAAGTCCTCGTCTCCTGCGGGGCCTCTCCAGCAAATCTCGATGGTGAACTGCGCGAAATCCAGGCATCGCTCGACCTCGAACACCACACCCTCGCCGAACCTTTCTTTTGCAAAAAATACCGGCGTCCCATCCTGCTGGCGGTTGCGATTGCCGCTTTCAACCAGTTATCCGGCATCAACGCCCTCATTTATTATACCCCTTATATCTTCAAAATCGCCGGCGCCGGCACTCAATCTGCCCTGTTCCAATCGGTCATTATCGGCTTCACCAACCTGGTGTTTACCATGGCCGCCCTGGCCATTATTGACCATTTTGGCCGCAGAAAACTCATGTTCGTGGGCTCGTTCGGCTACATCGTGAGCCTGAGTGCTGCGGCGTATGCCTTCTATACCCACACCGAAGGCAAACTCCTTCTCATGAGCCTCCTGGTTTTCATTGCCTCCCACGCCTTCGGTCAGGGGGCGGTCATCTGGGTCTTTATCAGCGAAATCTTCCCCAACCGCGTCCGTGCCCGCGGCCAAGCCCTGGGCACCTCGACCCATTGGATCATGGCCGCGCTTATCTCTTGGACATTCCCCGTCATCGCCTCTAAATCCGGCGGAAATACCTTCGCCTTTTACGCCCTCTGCATGGTCGGCCAGCTCATTTGGGTCTGGCTGGTCATGCCGGAAACCAAGGGTATTTCGCTCGAAAGAATCCAAAAGCAGCTTGGGATTGAATAGATACGCCGGACTAACCCGATCAGAATCCCTCCATGCTGAAGCTCACTCGCGTCCCTTCACTCAAGACGGTGGCCGATTTCCGCGCGCACGTTGCCTCGCTCGGAATCGATTTGCCATGTGAGGAGAGCATTCTCACCGCATCGGATTCGCCTCTGTCGCAAGCGGTCGAACAGGCGTTAATCAATGGGAAGCGCATTGGCAACCGTTACGCCGTGCAGCCGATGGAAGGGTGGGACGGCTCAGCCAGTGGCGGGATGACGGAGGAAGTTTTGCGCAGGTGGCAGCGCTTCGGCGAAAGCGGCGCCAAACTCATCTGGGGCGGTGAAGCCATGGCCGTGCGCCCAGATGGGCGGGCCAATCCGCATCAGCTTGTCATCAATCAAACCAACAAGGCGGACCTGGCCCGGTTGCGCCAGGAATTGGTCCAGGCGCATCGAAAGCTTTATGGGACTGCGGACGACCTGTTGATAGGATTTCAATTGACTCACTCTGGCCGGTTCTGCAAACCCCATGACAAGTTCCGCCTCGAACCGCGCGTGGCCTATCGCCACCCCATCCTGGACGCCAAATTCAAGGTCACCAGCGATGAACAGGTCTGGACCGATGCGGAGCTCGAGGCTCTGGTTCTGGATTTTGTTCGCGCTGCCAGGATTGCCTGGGAAGCCGGCGCGGACTTCGTCGATATCAAACATTGCCACGGCTACCTTTTGCACGAACTGCTCAGCGGCTTTACCCGGCCAGGGAGATATGGCGGTTCCTTCGAAAACCGCACGAGGTTGTTGCGCGAGATAGTTTCAGGGATTCGCGCCGAGGGCAATCCAATCGAAATCGGCGTGCGCCTTAGCGCCTTCGACCTCGTGCCATTCAAACCCGACCCCGCCCTCTCGCTGCCGGGCAAGCCCGGCCCGGGAATTCCGGAAGCAGTTTCCCACTTGCTCCCGTATCGCTTTGGGTTCGGGATTAACCAGGCAAACCCGCACGAATATGACCTGAACGAACCTGTTCGGTTCCTTGAACTCTGCGCGGAAGTGGGAGTCAAGCTCGTCAACTTGAGCGCTGGGTCGCCCTACTACAATCCGCATATTCAGCGCCCAGCCGCGTATCCGCCTTCAGATGGCTACCAACCCCCAGAGGACCCCCTGGCGGGCGTGGCCCGCCAAATCCAGGCCGTGCGCCAACTCAAGCAGCGCGCCCCAAAAGGCATGGTCGTTGTTGGGTCCGGCTATAGTTACCTGCAGGAGTACCTGCCGCACGTGGCGCAATACGTCGTGCGCCATCAATGGGCCGACCTCATCGGTTTGGGTCGGATGGTGCTCGCTTATCCGACAATGCTGGCCGATGCCCTGCAAAAGGGGGTGCTCTCAGTCAAATCAATCTGCCGCACCTTCAGCGATTGCACCACCGCCCCGCGCAACGGCCTTATCAGCGGCTGCTATCCTCTGGATAAGCACTACTCGACAAAACCCGAGTTCCAGAAGCTCAAGGCCATCAAGGCTGCTGACGGAAAGAATTGAGTTGCCGCAAAAGAACGCAGAGATCGCAAAGAATATGAATTGTTTCCTTCATCTTTGTGTCCTTTGCATGCTTTTGCGGCAGCTTTGCTTCGCCTCTTTCAAGTTTTGGCTTTTCCAATCTTACGCCGTGACCGCTTCCGGCTCAGCGGGTGTGGGCTGAGGTTTCTTGGGTGGATGGAAGAACAGTGCCAGTGCCAGTGCTGCCAGCAGAGCGGCGCCCAGCGGCACGAGGAAAAGGCCACGGAAGTTCACCACCCCGTCATGGGTGAACTTGCTCTGCATCAAGTAAGGGCAGACCGTATTAGCCACCAGCGCGCCAATCCCCAGGATCATCACGTTGAATAAACCCTGCGCGCTGGCGCGCACGTCTTTGGGGAAATATTCGTCGGCAAAGATATAGACGGTGGCAAAGAAGAACGCGTAACAAATGCCGTGGAGCAGTTGCACGATAATCACCGGGACCGCCTGAGGCCAGAAGGCGTAAATGGTGAAGCGGGCGGCGTGCCCGAGAATTCCGATGACCATCGTCCAGCGCCACCCGAGCCGTTTGAGCGTTGCGCCAAGGATAAACATCGTCAGCATCTCGGCAATCTGCCCCAGGCTCATGACCGGCATAATCCAGTTGCCGGCAATGCCGACCCCGCCCGCCTCAGGCTTAGCGGCCAGAAATGAGCCCGTCCAATTGAAATAGCTGTAGAGGACGAACGCGTCGATAAAAGTCACCAGCCACAGGACCAACACAAAGGGCTGGCGAAGCAGCTTGAGGCTCTCGAGCCACGCAAATCGATTGGCGCCCGCCTCGACCTTTTTAGGGGGCGTGTGGGGCAAGGTCAGGCTGTAGGCGGCCAGCAGCAGCGAAGAGATGCCGGCGACGATGAACGTCCAGCGCGTGCCCTTCTGGAGGGCCTCACCGCTCAGGCCCGAGCTCAGCACTGTGCCGAGCCAGTTGATCGGACCGTGCGGATTAGCCGCGCGCACCTTGTCCCAGTCCACCAGGATAAACGTAAAAGGCCAGGCGGCCAGAATCCATCCAATCGTGCCGCCCACCCGCACGAGCCCGAATTCCTTTTGGGCGTCTTTCATGGTGGATAAGGCAATTGAATTGGCGATGGAATTGGTCGGCACATAAAGGAGGCAATGCACCAGCATCAGCAGGAAAAAGGGCCAAAACGAGCGCGTGTAAGCCAGCAATAGAATCGCTATGCCGGCAATAAAATGACTGAATGCCAGAAAACGTTCTGCCGAAAAATGCCGGTCCGCGTATTGATTGCTAAAGAACATCCCCACCACGGCGGCAAGGGGAAAGGCGTTGAGGATGAGACTTTGTTGTGAGAAAAGCACCCAGAGATTGTGAGGAATAAACCCGGCCAGTTCCTGCGGCGGCCGCGACGCGGAAAAGCCCAGACTGGGCAGATAATTATAAATCAACGGCAGCCAGCATCCCCAGATGAAGAATTCCAGGATCATCATGAGGAAAAGTCTGAAGCGGATCGACGTGTTCATAGCTCAGTGCGGCCAGCCTAAAAAACCAACCCATCCCAGGCAAGCTTATCCGCAGCGGGCAGATGCGGAGAAAAAATTCCAACCCTCAACGCCCAACGCGCAAGGGAAACTCAGACTTCAAGGCACGACCGAGGTTGTTGTGAATTTTTTAAAATTCCTGTCCTGGCCGCTCCGGCTGGTTCGTCGTATTGTTGACGGAATACGACAATTAATAGTTAATAAAAGAAAGGCAAATATATGCAAACACAGAGCAAGACACCTCAATACATGCTGCTGTTCCGCGGTAATGATTGGCACAAGGGACTCTCTCCCGAGCAGATGCAACAGGTCGCCAGCCAATGGATGGCCTGGTTCGAACGCCTGACGGCGCAGGGCAAGGCGGTGGCGGGCAATCCGCTGGGGTTTGAAGGCAAAGTGGTTTCAGGCAAAAACGGGCGGATGGTGGCCGATGGCCCGTTTGCCGAATCGAAGGAAGCCATTGGCGGCTATTTCCTGTTGCAGGTCCAGAGCCTCGATGAGGCCGTGGCTATCGCCCAGGAATGTCCCGGGCTGGCCCACGGCGTGAAAATCGAGGTGAGGCCGGTGGCCGAACAATGCCCGCTGACGGGGGAAGCAGTGCCCGACGCGCAACTCGCCGAGGCAAACGCTTAAGCTCATTCAGCCCAAGTTCGGGCCCGGGGCGGTTTGAGCCTTCATTGGCTCAACCGTCCTCAGGCCCCTGTTTGGGACTTCAGGAAGGCCAAGAACGACGCAGAAAGGCTGGTCCGGGACTTTGGACCGGCTTGACGAGTATTTGAAAACGTTGTAGGCAGAATAAACACCACGAATTGTCCTATGGGAACCAAACCAAAACGGAAAGTAGCGGTAAAAAGGAAGCGCCCAGCCACCGGCGTGCGCCTGTTGGTCGGCACCAGGAAAGGGGCCTTTATCCTTACGGCGGACGGCAAACGCAAACAATGGAAGATCAGCGGGCCCCACTTTGCGGGTTGGGAGGTGTATCACCTCAAGGGTTCGCCTGTCGATCCAAACCGGCTCTATGCATCGCAGACCAGCGGCTGGTTTGGCCAAAAAATTCAGCGCTCGAAGGACGGCGGCAAGACCTGGGAGCCGGTGGGGGATAAGTTCGTGTACGAAGGCACCCCTGGCACGCATCAATGGTATGACGGCACGCAGCACCCGTGGGAATTCAAGCGTGTCTGGCACCTGGAACCCTCGCTAACCGATCCCGAAACCGTCTATGCCGGCGCCGAAGACGCCGCCCTGTTCCGCACAACCGACGGCGGCCAGAGCTGGCATGAACTCTCCGGGCTACGCAGTGCCAAGGGCCACCTCTGGCAACCGGGCGCCGGCGGCATGTGCGTTCATACCATTATCCTGGACCCCAGCCGGCCCGGGCGGCTTTTCGTCGCCATCTCGGCAGCGGGCGCTTTTCGCACAGATGATGGGGGCAAAACCTGGCGCCCGGTAAATTCGGGGCTCAAATCCGCCTTTCAACTTCCCGACCCGGACGCCGAGGTCGGCCATTGTGTCCACCGCATTGCCATGCATCCGTCGCGTCCGGATGTGCTGTTCATGCAGAAGCACTGGGATGTGATGCGCAGCGACAATGCCGCCGAGTCGTGGCACGAAGTCAGCGGCAATCTCCCGACGGATTTCGGGTTCCCGATTGACGTGCATGCGCACGAGCCCAACACGATTTACGTCGTCCCAATCAAGAGCGATTCGGAGCATTTCCCGCCGGATGGCAAGCTGCGCGTGTACCGCAGCCGGACCGGGGGGAACGAATGGGAGGCCCTTACTAAAGGATTGCCGCAGCGCGACTGCTACGTGAATGTGTTGCGCGATGCCATGGCTGTTGATGCTCTCGACCCGTGCGGCATTTACTTCGGCACCACGGGCGGACAGGTTTATGCGTCGGCCAACAACGGCAACAATTGGAACCCCATCGCGCGGGACTTACCTGCAGTCCTCTCGGTTGAAGTCCAGACCTTGCAATGAACATCCGGGTGCTATTGCCGGCGCATTTACGGACGCTGGCGCGCGTGGACGGGGAGGTCCAGGTTGAGCTTGCCGGCCCGGTCACCCTGGGCGCCGTTCTCGATGCCATTGAGGCCCGCTTTCCTGTGTTGCGCGGCACAATCCGTGATCATGTTACCTTGCGCCGCAGACCATTCGTGCGGTTTTTTGCTTGCGAGCAGGACCTGTCACACGAGCGGGTCGAGAGCGTCTTGCCGGACTTGGTTGCCAGCGGGGCCGAGCCCTTCCTGATTATTGGCGCACTGGCTGGTGGTTAATTCGAATTAGACGAACAAACTAAAGGACGGAGCTGAATCATGGGCGAAGACCAAAATCCTGATGGAAGTGAGGTGTCTGAAGTGGTCGAGCATCTCTTCCGTCATGAGTCCGGCAAAATGGTGGCCACCCTGGCCGGAATCTTTGGTATCGAGCACCTGACGCTCGCAGAAGACGTCGTCCAGGAAGCCCTCATTAGGGCTTTACAGACATGGCCCTTTTATGGTGTGCCCCAAAATCCATCAGCCTGGATCATGCGCGCGGCGCGTAATCTGGCGCTGGATTTCATCCGCCGCCAGAAGGTCTTCCGCGATAAAGAAGCCGAAATCGTTCATTTGATGGACCGGCCAGCACAGGCGGCTGATGCTGCCATTTTCGCCGACCAGGAAATCGCCGACGACAGGTTGCGGATGATTTTCGTCTGTTGTCACCCCTCAATCCCAGCCGACGCCCAGGTGGCATTGGCATTAAAAACCCTTTGCGGCTTCAGTGTGACTGAAATCAGCCGCGCCTTCCTGACCACCGATGCCGCCATTGCCAAACGGCTGACCCGGGCGAAACAAAAGATTCGCGACGCGCGGATTCCTTTTGAAATCCCCGCAGGCGACCAATTGGCGGCGCGGCTGGACGGCGTTCTCCAAGCACTGTATTTGCTGTTCAACGAAGGCTACAAGGCATCGAGCGGCAAAAAGCTCGTACGCGAGGAAATCTGCCAGGAAGCCATTCGCCTGACGGCGTTGCTGGCTGACCATGCCGCCGGAAGCGCGCCTAAAACCCATGCACTTTTGGCGTTGATGCTCCTGAATGCCGCCCGCCTTCCCGCCCGCAGCGATGGAGATGGCAACCTGCTCCGGCTCGCCGAACAGGACCGCTCCCGCTGGGATCAATCGCTCCTGGCCCGAGGCATGTTCCACTTCGCCCGCTCGGCTGCAGGAGAGGAGCTTACCCAATACCACCTTCAGGCCGGCATTGCCGCCTGCCATTGCGCCGCCAAAGATTTTCAATCCACCGATTGGCGGCAAATCCTGGCCCTCTACGACCGCCTCCTGGACTTTGATGATTCAGCCGTCGTCGCCCTGAATCGCGCCGTTGCACTGGCCTACGTTCATGGCCCCGAAGCTGGAATCGGCGCCGTCGGGGCGATCCCGAATCAAATGGAATTGAACTCGTACTATCTTTTCTACGCTGTCCTGGGAGATTTCGAAAGCCGCCGAGGCAACTTTTCGGCCGCGGCAGATTACTTCCGCCGCGCCCTCAAGCTCACCGGCCTGAAATCCGAGCAGCTCTTCCTATCCCGGCGCATCGAGACCTGCCAGGAGCATACTCTTATCAGACCAGCGCCTGAGAGCGCGCGGCGCATTAATTCAGATCAAACAGCAGCACCTGCGACGGCTTCAGGGCGGTGAGTTGCACTTGCGACTCATCCGAAAACGCCACCGCATCGCCGCTCTTGAGCGTGTCGCCGCCAAGCCTCACCTCCCCTTCGGCCACATGCAGCCATGCATGACGCGATGGTTTCAGCGCATGCGAGGCCTCATTGCCAGGTTCCAATTTAGCCAGGTAGAGCTCGGCGTCCTGATTGATGGACAGTGAACCCTCGCGACCTGACTTCGAGACCACGAGGTTGAACCGGCCTTTTGGCGCGTCCACCAAGGACTTCTCGCCGTAGCGCGGCTTCACCCCTTTGCGCTCGGGCACAATCCAGATTTGCAACAGGTGCACCGCTTCATCCTTCGAGGGGTTAAACTCACTGTGCTGAACCCCGGTTCCCGCGGCCATATATTGGACTTCCCCTGGGCGGATGACGCGGCCATTGCCCATGGAATCCTTGTGCTCGAGCGCGCCGCTCAGGACATAGGTGATGATCTCCATATCCCGGTGCGGATGCGTTCCAAACCCCATCGCCGGCATCACCAGGTCGTCGTTGATGACACGCAAGGACCGGAAGCCCATCCAATCCGGATCGTAGTAATCCGCGAAGCTGAAAGTGTGGTAAGAATCCAGCCAGCCGTGCTCGGCGTGCCCCCGTTCATTTGCTTTTCGAATCATTCTCATGCCCCTACACTGCCACAGATCAAAGGGGCTTGAGAAAGATCATGTTTCTTGACTGAGCATAACCAAAGGGCATAGTCGTTTTCCTATGGAACTGCGTCATCTCCGCTATTTTATTGCCGCTGCCGAGGCGGAGAACGTCTCGCGGGCGGCGCTGAAGCTGCGTGTGTCCCAGCCGGCCCTGAGCCGGCAGATTCGCGATTTGGAAGAGGAGCTTGGGTTTTCCCTGTTTGAACGGAGCGCGAAATCGGTGCGCTTGACCGAAGCCGGAAGGGCCTTTCTCACCGAAGGGCGCGCGGTTGTGCAGCGAGCCGAAGCGGCTGTGAAGGCTGCGCGGGCGATTGCCACTGCGGGCCGTGTGGAACTTCATGTTGGGTACGCCCCCTCGCCAACGGTCCGGATAATGCCCGCAAGCTTGCGAGCATTTCAGACGCGGTTTCCAAAGGTCCGAGTCAGGTTGCACGACGTGTCCACCGAGGAAATGCTGGCTGGGGTTCGGGAGGGCAAACTCGATGTGGCGTTCCTGGTGCGCCCCAGCAGCAGGATGCTGCGGGGACTGCACTTTGAGGAACTGGCGCAGGACACGTTGTGCCTGGCGGCGCCACCCGGCCACCCGCTGGCCCGGCTGCGTTCCATCCCTCTGGCGCAAGCCGCCCGGGAAGCGCTGGTGGTCTTTAGCAGCAAGGATTACCCGGAATATCATGATTACCTCGACGCGTTGTTTGCGCCGATCAAAGCCAAACCCAGGATTGCCCAGGAACAAGATAGCTCCGCCAGCTTGATCGCCGCCGTTGAGTCTGGCGCCGGGCTGGCCATAGTGCCTGAAAGCTTCTCCTGCTCGGCCGGCCCCCGCCTGAAACTCATCCCGCTGTCGCCCGCGCCCGAGCCTTTTGTAATCGGGGCTGTGTGGACCAAAAAGGGGCTGACACCCCTGGCTGAAAGTTTTTGCAAATCGGCGAAGGAAGCTGTTGCGGGCAACCGCGGGATGAGCCTCACTTCAAGTGTTGCGGATTGAGGGGCCTGAGGTCTTTGGGAAGAAATATACCGTCCTTTCGAATCAGTTCGCCGTCCAGCCAAATTTCACCTCCACCCCATTCGGGGCGCTGGATCAGCACCATATCCCAATGGACGGCTGAGCGGTTGCCATTGTCGCATTCTTCATAGGCCTGGCCGGGTGTTAGGTGGAGGGACCCGGCGATTTTTTCATCAAAGAGAATGTCGCACATCGGGTTAAGGATATACGGGTTGAACCCAAGCGAGAACTCGCCGGTATAACGGGCCCCGGGGTCGGTATCCAAAATCTCGTTGAGCCGCCGGGTGTTATTGGAGGTCGCGTTGACCACCTTGCCGTCTTTGAATTCGAGACACACATTCTCGAACTTGGTCCCGGAATATAGCGTGGGGGTATTGAATTGAATTCGGCCCTGAATCGAGTCCTTTACTGGACAAGAGAAGACTTCGCCATCGGGAATGTTCCGGTCGCCTTTGCACATTTTAGCGCCGATGCCCTTGATGCTGAAGTTCAGGTCGGTGCCGGGCGCTTTGAGATGAACCTGGTCGGCCTTGCTGAGGCGCCTCTCCAGGGGGGCCATCGCGCGGGCCATCTTGCGGTAATCCATCGTGCAGACGTTAAAAAAGAGGTCCTCGAATGCCTCCGTGCTCATTCCAGCGCCCTGGGCCATGCTGGGAGAGGGCCAGCGCAAGACGCACCAACGGGTCTTGCTCACCCGGTGATTCAGCACCGGGCGGGTTGTGCGCGAATAGAGCGCCATGCGTTCGCTGGGAATGTCGGCGTTTTCATTGGCGTTAGAGCTGCCGCGCACCGCGATGTAGGCCTGCATCTTCTTCATGCGGAACAACTCCAGATCGCGTTCGAGCGCGGCGTGCTGTTCGTCGGTCTCGCGCAGCAATTCGCGGTTCAATCGTGTATGGCGCACAGCGACTATCGGCACCGCTTTCACTGCCCGGGCGGCGCGAATCAATTCAATCGAGAATTCATCCGGCACATCAATCAGGTCCAACAGAACGCGATCGCCTTTTTCGAGTGCCGTCGAATATTCAACCAGGAGTTTAGCCAGCTTGGTGTAGCGCGGGTCAGTCATAGCTCTTTAGCGGGCAAGCTAGACGACCCAACCGGTTCTGTCGAGGGCGTCTCAGGGGCTCTGAAGACCGCTGGTCATTCGTTTCGCACGGGTGTTTGAAAAACAGAGACAATAGGGAAACACCCCAAAGCGGCTTGATTACTATCAGGAGTACTTTACCGATGCAGAAAACTCAGGAGTGAATCGAAAAGGATTGGAGAGCGATGCCGTTGTATGAAAGAAGAAGTCTATATTGAGCAGCCTTCAGGTCTGGCGCCTTCACATGTCAAGAGGGTTTCCTGGGGAGCAATTTTTGGCGGGATGTTTGTCACCATTGTGATGCAGGTGATGTTTACTTTGCTGGGTGTGGCGGTGGGCATTGCGAAGCTGAATGCAAGCCAGCCGCAGGTTTCGGGCGCCCAAATCATCACCGGCTCAGGCATCTGGCTCCTAGTGACCGGCCTGGTTTCGATTTGGATAGGTTCGTGCATCGCCGGGCGACTTTGCGGCGGGCCACAGCGAGCTGACGGAATGCTGCACGGGATTGTTTCCTGGAGCGTGGCGATGGTAGCGATGTTTCTGCTGCTGGCCACCACGGTGGGCTCGGTCCTGGGCGGTACGGGCACATTCATCGGCAATGCTATCTCTTCTCAATTGAACCCCGCCAATGAACCCGGCCCGCTTGCGGATGCACCTGAGGTCAAAGGGGCCTTGCCCAATTCCGGGGCGTTGCTTCCACCGACAGGCCGGACCGAGGGCCAACAGCCACCCGGCCAATTGAGCGCGCTGGCCCAGCAGGACACGGATTTGGCGAGTGCTCTGGCGCGTATGGAATCTCAAGGCGGCCCGTCCAAAGCGCCCCAGGCTCGCGACCAGGCCATCAATCTGCTAACCACCAAACACAACCTCAGCCAGCAGGACGCCGCGTCTCTGCTGAGCCGATGGGACCAGGAATTTCAACAGGCTCACGTCCAAAACGAACAAGGAACCCGGCCACAACTCGAGTGGGTTCCATTGTGGGGGTTTATTGCGTTGTTTTTAGGCCTGCTGGTGGCTGCCTGGGGTGGGTGGGCGGGAACCTCGTCCGTTCCTGTGCCGGTTCAGGCGCCCACAGTAGCCGCTGCGAAGACCTGATCTGAGATCTCACTGATTCTTTCGATGTCGGAGACGACGTAAGAAGTTTTTGATCAGCAACTTCCGGGTGAACCAAAGGCCGCTGGCTGACAATCTTGATCTGAGGCTTCTTACGTCGTCTACTACATAGATTTGGGACTGACCTCATTGGCCTTGGATTTTCTGGCGAGGATTTCGTGGATTTCGAGGATTTCGCGGATTTCGTGACAAAGCTTGCGCATCGTTCCGTAAAGACCCTATACTCCCATGGCGCTTGACAATTCATGGATTTCATCTCACAAACGGGCCGCCAAACGATTAACACCAGCCGCGTGTTGTCGGTTATTATGGGCGGTGGCCAAGGCACCCGCTTGTTTCCTTTGACCAAGGAGCGGGCCAAACCGGCTGTCCCTTTGGCGGGCAAATATCGCCTGGTCGATGTGCCCATTTCCAACTGCATCAATTCCGGTCTGAGGCGAATTTACCTGCTGACGCAGTTCAATTCGGCCTCGCTCCACCGCCACATCGCGCAGTCGTACCGCTTTGACTATTTCTCAGGCGGTTTCGTCGAAATCCTGGCAGCCGAGCAAACTTACACGGATGATTCTTGGTACCAGGGCACTGCGGATGCCGTTCGCAAGAACATGATTCATTTCCGCAACCATGATTGGGACCGCTTGCTGATTCTAAGCGGGGACCAATTGTATCGGATGGATTTTCGTCCGATCATTCACCAGCACGCTGAGAGCGGGGCGGATATCACTATCGCCACGATCCCCGTGCGCCGCAGCGAAACACCCGCCTTGGGCATAATGCAAATCGATGCGGACCGGCGCATCACCCGGTTCGTCGAGAAACCGTCCGACCCGCAGGTGCAGGATTCGTTGCGAGTCGATCCCGCCTGGTACCAATCGCTGGGCATCCGCGGCGAAGGGGAGTTCTTTCTAGCCTCGATGGGCATTTACGTGTTCAACCGGGAAGTCATTTTTCAAAGCCTGGAGAATACTCTGACAGATTTCGGCAAACACATTATTCCCCAAGCCATCCAAAATCGGCGTGTGTCTTCCTTTGTCTTTCAGGGGTACTGGGAAGATATCGGCACTATCCGCGCCTTCTTCGATGCCAACCTGGACCTCACCAGCGAACTCCCCCGGTTCAACTTCTTCGATATGGCCTCGCCGATCTTCACCCGCCCGCGCTTTTTGCCTGGCTCAAAAATCAACGGGGCTGAAATCGATCACGCGGTGATTTCTGATGGTTGTATTATCAGCCGCGCATCAATTTCCAGCAGCATTGTCGGATTACGTTCCATCGTGGGGCCGGGAACCGTGTTGCGCCGGTCAATTGTCTTAGGAAGCGATTATTATGAATCCTATGAATCCATCCTCCAACACGAAAAGGCCGGCAAACCCCGCATTGGCATTGGGTCCAATTGCCGCATCGAAAACACCATCGTCGATAAAAACGCGCGCATTGGCGATAACGTCGTGATCTCCCCCGCAGGCAAACCCGAAAAAGTGGACCACCCCAGTTATTACATCCGCGACGGGATTGTCATTATTCCAAAAAGCGGCGTGCTCCCGCATGGGACGGTGATTTAAGAGGTCAGGTGCTTCCAATAGCCCAGCCGGCCCGGATTCCACGTGCAGACGGCGATGTCCCCATTTTCGAGCCAGATCGCATCGTGCGGATGGCGGAAGCCGTGTGGTCCGAGTAGTTTGCCAACTTCAATAACCGATACGACCTTGTTGTCGCCGTCTAAAATAATCATTGGCCCGTCCAGGTCAGGAACCAGCACGTAATCCCCCCGAATGTCCGCATTGCAGGGAGCGGTGATTTCCTTCGCCTCGATCGTGCTGTGGTAAGCCCCGCGCAAAGTGAAATACTCAAGCCGCTTGTTGCCGCGGTCGGCTGTGAGCAGCAGCTTGCGCCTCGAATCGTAGGTGATTCCGTGCGGGCAGTTCAGCTCGCCATGGGCTGAACCCAGGCCGCCCCAGGATTTGCCGGCATAGACGCCATCGGCTGTCTTGAGGGCGTGGACCATGCTGCTGCCATAACCGTCAGCAACGAAGACCCGGTCGTTGGCGGGCGAAGCAACCGAATCGGTGGGCTTGTAATTGCCCATTTGAGGGCTCCATTTCTGGGTCCAAAGCACCTGGCCTTCGAGAGTGGTCTTATGGACAGTGGCATCATTGTTGGCGTGATACAGCACGGCCCGGCCATCCGGTTCGACGGCAATATTCAGGCCGTGCGGCACGCCTCGGGCCAGGGCGTTGTCGGCTCCCAGCAACACTGGGTTGGTTCCATCCGGCGCAAAGCGCACCAGTGAGCGGGTCTGGTCCTCAAGGCTTTCCGGTTCGTAGGTGAAATAGATGTTGCCCTGGGCATCCCGGCAGAGGCCATGCCCGTTTTTCATCTTCACATCGGGTGGAAGCATGAGCTTGTCTGGTACGAACTCGAAGCGAAACTCGCCCGAACCGCTGAGGATGGGGTGGCCCAGCGGAGGTGCCTGTGCCCCGCTGGAGTCGAAGGGGGCTTCGGTTGCGGAATGGTGCGGCGCTGCCTGGGATGTAAATGCGATGGCGGCAAGCGAAGCGCCGGTGTGCAGGAATTGGCGTCGGTTCATTGTGTGATAGGCTTAACTTGCCCAACTCCGGCGTTCTGAGCAAGCCCTCGGGCCTCATTTCTCAATTGGGGAAGTTCAGAGCCTTGTGCAACTCTGCCTTCCCGGAGGGACGAGCTTTCCGGGAGTCCGCGTTCCTGTAATCCCTCGCTGTCTGGAAGTGTAAAGTAGAACGAGGCCCCTTGACCAAGCTGGCTCCTTGCCCAGGCTCGCCCGCTATGGCTTTGCACGATATGTTTTACGATGGATAAGCCCAGCCCTGTGCCGCCTTGTTCGCGGGAGCGGGCCTTATCAACTCGATAAAACCGCTCGAACACACGTTCGATGGAGTCAGGGGGGATTCCCGGACCGTCGTCCTGGACACACACCTCGATTTGGGCGTCACCAAGAGCCCGGGCGCTTACGGTGACGGTCCCCGCCGACCGACCGTACTTGATCGCGTTGTCAATCAAGTTACACAAGACCTGTTCGAGCCGGTCCGCATCGGCCCGAATCTGCATGTCTGGAACATTGTCCACCAGGCTGGTCTGCCTGGCCTGGGCACGGGATTTGAAATCGCTCAGGACCTTGGCAACCAGGGGCTTTAAGGGGATGGTCTGGAGATTGAGCTGGATGCGGCCCGATTCCAATTCCGAGATGGTGAGCAAATCCTCGATCAAGAGCTTTAATCGCTCCGCGTTGCGATCGATAGTCTGCAGGAATTTATTGGCCACCACCGGGTTGTCCTTGGCCCCATCCAGCAGGGTTTCAACGTAACCCTTAATGAGGGAGAGCGGGGTGCGCAATTCATGGCTGACGTTTGCAACGAAGTCCTGGCGCGAACTTTCCAGGCGCTTGAGGCGGGTCAAATCGTGGAAAACAAGAATAGTGCCTTGTCTTTTTCCGGCCCCGTTAAAGATAGCTGCCCCATTGACCTGCAGCCAGCGCTCGGTAGGGCGCGCCAGCTTCAGCTCAAAACCCAGCACTTGCCTTCGCGGCCCCAGAAACTCGACCAACTCGGCCAGTTCGTGCAGGCGCAGCGCCTCCATAATCGTGCGAGAGCGGATGTCATTGGTGATCCCAAATAAGGCCGTAACGGCGCGGTTTGCCAGTTGCACACGACCGCCCTGATCCAGGAGCAGGAGTCCTTCGGCCATGCTGTTGAAGAGAGCTTCCTGGCGGGTCTGGACCTCGAGAGTGGACTGGGCCTGAGAGCGGCGGAGCCGTTCGAGTTCCTTTGCGGCGGTTCGTTGGGCGCGTTCAAAGCGCGCCCGCCACCAGCCGTTCAGGACCAGCAGCGCCAGCGCCAGGACCATGGTCACAATAGGCCATAGCATAGAAAGTCCGAGGTCCACAGCCCGAAATGCGCCCTTCGGCTGCTAGGCCTCAAGGAAACGATAGCCTACACCGCGCACGGTATCGAGGAATTTTGCCGCAGGCCCAAGCTTTTCACGCAACCGGCGCATATGAGTATCCACCGTGCGAGTATCAATAAGGTTGTTATATTCCCAGACATCGCGCAGCAGTTGCTCGCGAGACTGCACCCGGCCGCGTCTTTGGGCCAGGAGCAAAAGCAGCTTGAATTCCGTGGCTGTTAACTCGATCTGCTTGCCCCGCCAACTGACCAGGTGCCGGGGGGGATCAATCACCAGTTCGCCAAATCTGTGCAGGTCCGGTTCTGCGGTTGCGGCCTGGGTGCGTTGCAGCAGCTTTTTAACGCGCAAGACCAATTCGCGGGGGCTGAACGGTTTGCAGATATATTCGTCGGCGCCCAGTTCCAACCCCAAGATACGATCAATTTCGGCAGCCTTGGCGGTCACCATCACAATCGGAATAGCAGCGGTTGCCGTATCGCGCCGGAGGATTTTGCATACCTCCAATCCATCGATTTCAGGCAGCATCAAATCCAAAATGATCAAGCTCGGAATCATGGCGTGGGCCTTTTTGAGGGCCTCGGCGCCATCGGTTGCCTTGAGGACATCAAAGCCTGCCTGGGCGAGATTAAACTCGACCAACTCGACCGCCTCAGGCTCGTCATCGATCACGAGGATTTTGGATCTCACCACCGGATGCAATAACATGGGGCTGCGGCGCGAACAATCACGGGAATGTGACATCGGGGTGACAGCGGTGTAACGATTTGAGTTCAAGGCTTACACACTCCAACTCAAGCCTTTAACGCCCCAGCCAGGCCGGTACTCACGCCGGATGAACCGGTTGGCTGCGGTCAAGTCGAATTCTAGCCGGGTGGGGTTCCAGCGCAACGTGGTGTTCGGGAATCGAGAAGCCACACCTCCTAGCAGCACTGACTCAGTCAATGGTCCGGCGTAACCAAAATTTGCCAGCGTCCGGTCGCGCCCCAAACAGGCCTTAACGAACTCGCCCCAATGATCACGCGACTCGACTTCAGGAAATTTCAGGTCTTTGAACTTTTTATCAGGATAGAGCAATGGGCGTGAGACGTGCGGCAAGACCAGCGTGCCCTGGGTTCCAACGAAGATCGAGCCGGTATTCGGTCGTTCGTCTCCCTCCAACAGAGCCAGGATTTCGGCAGGTGGTTTGGCTCCCCCGTCATACCAAGTCAGTATCACCTGGGGTTCGGCCGTGAAGGATGTGCCCGGGAAAATATATTCGATGTGCGAATCCATGGCCCAGTTCCATTGGTTGGGGGCTACTCCGCTCGAACGCACCGAGAGCGGCGCCGAGAGTTGCAGGGCATCGAATACCGGGTCAAAGATGTGACAGCCCATGTCCCCGAACGTCCCGGTGCCGAAGTCGAGACGTTTTCGCCAGTTGGCCGGGTGATAATAGGCCTCGCCGAGGAAGGGCCGCTCGGTGCATACCCCCAGCCACAGTTTCCAGTCGAAGCCTTGGGGCACCGGGTCCGAGCGGTCCGGGCGGGGCGTGGGGTCGCCCCAGGATTTGGGGCACCAGGAGTGGACTTCCTTGATTTTGCCGATGGCCCCGGATTGAACCAGTATCGTAGCGAGTTGGTAATCGCTGGTCGCATGGATTTGGATTCCCATTTGCGTGACCACTTTCTTGCGGGCAGCCGCCTCAGTGAGCTTGCGGACCTCATGCAAATCGTGGGCGAGGGGTTTTTGGCCATAAACGTGCTTGCCCAGTTGAATGGCGCTCATGCCCATGACGGCGTGCATGTGGTCTGGGGTGGACACGTTGACCGAATCAATGCCGTGGCCTTCGGTGTCAAGCAACTCCCGCCAATCTTGATAAATCCTGGTCTGGGGGAATTTTTTCTTCAGCTCCTCGGTTCGGTTCAGGTCCACTTCGGCGACGGCGACTAGTTCTAGCGCCTTGAACTTGGTCAGCTCATTGAGGTCAGCCCAAGCCATACCGCTGGCGCCGAAGCTGGCGTGGCGCAACACGCTGTTCGGTGAGCGGGCTGCCCAACCCGTGGTGACGAACGGTGCGGCCGCAGCGGCCATGCCAAGAGTTTTGAGAAAAGAACGGCGCGAGAGTGTTCGGTGAGAGCTCATAAGATTAAATAGCGTCAAGGACAACAGAGGCTCGATGCATACGGAAAGAAAAGCCTAAGGCATCGGAAGGGTCAATGAAATTAGGGGCGGGCACATCACCTCAGCCCAAAAGCGCCAGCGGCGGCGCGCCAGGGCTTCGTCCCAGCGCTGCATGAGTTAAATGCCCGGTCCGGCCTTGTTGCGCCAGTGTCCGCTCCGCCTCTATGTCATACTCATACTCATACTCTTGCTCTTGCTCCTCCTCGCCTTGGTGGCCTAGGTACGGGTAGGCATTAGAGCAGGACTGGCTCAGTCCACGACGCTTCGCGCGGGATGGCGCAAGCGGGAGCCAGCGTTTTGGTGACAAACAAACAAATCGCTCTGGTTGACATCTCCGCGCTCTCCACCCTACTCTGACAGTCCAAAGCAGCCCCCGACGCGGCGAAAGGCCATCGGTCGGCCAAGCTGCGGAACCGCCTTATGCCAGAAGAGATTTTCAAGGCCAGCCGTTGGACGAGAGGCAATTTCCTCTTCCCCACTGTTATTGAGGTGACCGATAAGGCCGTTACAAGGCGCAAGCGCTCCTGGTTCAACCAGGACGAGATGACGATCAGCATTAGCAAAGTGGCGTCTGTCCATATCAAGACCGGCATCATCTGGTCGGATATTTTAGTCGAGTCCTCCGGCGGAAGCGATCCGCTGGCGAGCCATGGACATCGAAAAGCTGACGCCCAGCGGATCAAGGAATTGGTCGAAAATGCCCAGGGCGGAACAGACGCGAACAGGGATTCCTGAATCACCCGGTTAAGGGTCGTTTGCTACCCGGCGTCCAATCGCCCGTAGGCGCGGATTTGCGGCCAGAGCACGGCTACGGCGATAACCACCAACACCGTCCCGATCCCTCCCGAGACCACCGAGAAGACCGGTCCCAACCAGTAGGCAACGGTGCCCGACTCGAAACCGCCTAACTCATTGGAGGTCCCGATGAACAGGCTATTGACGGCCGAGACGCGCCCGCGCTTTTCATCAGGAGTAAGCAGTTGCACCAGGGTGTGCCGGACAACGACGCTGATGTTATCCACAGCCCCGCAGACAAAGAGCATCAGCATCGACAACCAGAACCAGCGCGAAAAGCCAAATACGATTGTGGTCAGCCCGAAGATAGCAACCGCCCAGAGCATGGTCCTGCCGGCTTTCTGAAGCGGACGCCTGTGAGCCAGGAATAGCGCGCAGACCAGAGAACCCAAAGGCAAAGCCGCTTGCAAAAAGCCAAGCCCCCTCGGGCCGGCGCGCAGGATGTCCTTGGCATAAACCGGCAATAGTGCCGTGGCGCCGCCCAGGAGCACGGCAAAAAGGTCCAGCGTAATTGTTCCCAGGATGATCGGGTTGGAAAAGACAAAGTTGAAGCCAACGATCAGGTTTTTGAGGGTCATTTTCTCTTTGATGGCCACCACATGGCTTCGGCTGACGAGGCTAATGAGAGTCAGGCATAATAGTGAGGCGGCGGCATTGGCGGCGTAAACCGGGGCTGCACTGTGAGTGGCTGCGATGAGGGCGCCGCCCGCCGCAGGACCCACCACGGATGAAAGCTGGAAGCTGCCGCTGCTCCAAGTGACGGCTTTTGAGAACTGCTGGCGGGAAACCAGATGAGGCAGGAAAGCGGAACTGGCCGGCCATAAAAAGGTGCGGGCCGTGCCGGCAACAAAGAGGCAGAAATAAATCCAAAAAACGTCAGCGTGCCGGCTCGAAATCCAGGTCAGCCCCAGGCTGGCGAGGCCAATGAGAAAGGTCATTAGAACGATGATGCGTTTGCGATCATGATTGTCGGCCACATGACCAGCCGGTAACGTGAACAGGATCATCGGAACCATTTGAGTCAACCCCACCAAACCCAGAGCCAATGCGGAATTGGTGCGCTCGTAAAGTTCCCAGCCCACCGCAACAGTCAGCATCTGCTGGCCCAATGAGGACATGAACCGGCCAACCAGGTACAGCAGCAGGTCGCGGTTGCGCAGCACCGCATACGGATCACGCGAGGGCGCAGCGGAGCCCGCAGTCAACGATTCGGGTGATGTCCCGGCAGGATTTATCACGGCTGCGCCACTATAAACGCGAAAGTATGAAGGAAGAAGGATGAATTATGATCAAAGCGGCGACACCTCGAAGATGCCGCCGCTTTTCCAACAACAACTCGCAATTCCCCCCTTGGCGAAACGCTATCTTTCAATTTTAGGACCTTTTACGGATATGGGGACCTCACCCCATCAACGGAGGCGATAAGTAATGCGGGCCTTGCTCAGGTCGTAAGGGGACATTTCGAGCCGGACACGATCACCAACGGTCAGACGGACGAAGTGCTTGCGCATCTTACCCGAGAGATGAGCCAGCACCTCGTGCGCATTGTCCAGCTTGACCCGAAACATCGTTCCCGGCAAGACAGTGGCGATGGTGCCTTCGAGTTCTATCGGTTGCTCGCTACTCATCGAAGTCAGAGAAATGTCCCATCTTTTAGCCTGAACGCAAGCTTTTGGAAACGGTTCAGCCAAATTTGCGGGTTAAACGGTGGTGATCGTAAGCGCGGCGCTGGTGCGTATCCATTTTATCGAAGTCGGGAGAGCCGTCGGTTTTTTTTGGCCAGGAGTTGTCGGCCATTTTGGCTCGATTGGCCGCGCCGGTCGCGCGCAGGTTGCTGCGCTCTGTCGTATTCGATGCCGCGGCCGGTAAGCGGTTCGTAGAAAGGCTGACGAGGGTTCGGGCGTTTCGATTGGCGCGATAACTCATGGCCGCATCGGTCAATTCGAGGTCCTGTTCCAGCGGCAACTTGGGTTTGATGTTTTTGGCTTCCAACACGCCGTGATAAGCCCGCACCGCCTCTTCAGGAGAAAGTTTGCCGTCGGTGATCAGGCGCAGCATCTCGATAAAAGCCAGTTGATGTTCGGCATTGTTGATCTTGCGCCCAAACAGGGCGACCCGCGCCCCGTATTTCTGCGCCTCATGAATTAGCTTAAAGGCGTCGTAAGTCGTGCCGGCGCTTCCGCCCAGAATGCCGACAATGAGATTGGGGTCGTACTGGGCCAACTCCTCCATCGCCCGCGGGCCGTGATAGACAATCTTCAGAAACAGTGGCCGCCCGGACTCCGGCACGCCGGCCAGGCTGCGCAGGATATTGTCATTAATGAACTCGCCCAGTTTTTCCGCAGGAATCCCACTGGCGATATTCGGGTCAAAGACTTCCAGGAAATAACGGAAGTTTTTCCGCTCGGCTTCTTCGCGGAATTCTTTGAAAGCAAGGAGGGTTTCCCGGTCTTGTTCGAGGTTGTTGACGAACGTGACCGAGTAGAGACCGAGATTGGCGCCTGGAAAACTCTCGGCGGAACGGTCGCACTCGATTTTGCCGCATTGAATGTGATCAATGGTGGCGGTGCGAAAAGGTTGCGCCGGTTCAGCGGTATAGCAGCCGTGGCGCACAGCCCAGACATCGGTGGCGTCGTTGGCGCGGGCGGCGGGAGTGACATGGGAACTGCGAAAGAGACCTTCCTTGATTGTGAGTTGCTCGTTGACGTATGCCGACATGAGCAGGATGTCGATCACCCCCTGGTGAACCACCTCACGGATGATGTCCAAAAACTCCGGCAGGTTTCGGTAGCCGTAATCCGCTCGGCTCCAGATTTCCGGCGAGAAGCGCGCTGGCCGCTCTCCGCGTTTGGAGAGATAAGCGCGCGGGCCCGGAGCCCGGGTTCCGAATGCCATGTCGGCATCTTTGGCATCGGCGATGATGAAGGCCGTCGTTGCCGGGTTGGCTCTTATTTGCGCCAATTTGGCATCGAGGGATTTCATGGGCCGGCAAACCAGCGGATCAGGCGCCGGCCTTTGCGAGCGTCTCTTTCAAGGCGCGGGCGGATTGCTGCAATGCCATTTGTTCCTTGGGCCACAGCTTGAGTTCGACCTGTCGTTCAATGCCCTTGCGGCCCAACACAGAGGGCAAGCTCAAGCAAATCTTATCAATCCCATACACCCCTTGCGCCAGGCTTGAAACCGGAAGAAGGGATTTTTTGTTCAATAGGACCGTGTGAACCACTTCGCGAATGGCAACTCCGACCGCCCAACCGGCGCCCCCCTTTTTCTTAATCACCTCCGCCCCGCTGCCTTTGGTCCGCTCGAAGACGGCATTCTGAAAGCCGGGGGTGCACTCGGGCAAGCCGGACAAGGGCAAGCCATTGACGGTTGCGCTGGACCAAATGGGCACCATGGAATCGCCGTGCTCGCCCAGGATGAGGGCTTTGACCTGGGTAGGAGCCAGCTTGAGTTCGTCGGCGATAAACGAGCTGAAGCGGCAGGTATCGAGCATGGTGCCCAGGCCATAGACCTGCTGCCAAGGCAACCCCAGCTTTCGTACAGCCAAGTGGGTAAGGATATCCACTGGGTTTGACACAACCAGGACGTGGGCATCGGGCCGCATCCCTGCGGATTTGATGCTGTCGAGAATCTGCAGGAAAAGGGTTACATTGCGGTTGATGAGGTCCAGCCGCGATTCATCCGGTTTACGGCGCAGGCCAGCGGTGATCAGGAACAAGTCACTATCCGCAGCGCGCGCGTAATCGCCGGGGTAGATTTTTTGATCGCCGGCAAATGCCGAGCCATGAAGCAAATCAAGGGCCTCGCCTTCCATGAGGTCTTTATTGGCGTCAAGAATTTGCAGCTCGGCCATCAGTCCTTCGCACTGCAGGGCATAGGCTGCGCACGAGCCAACCCGGCCTCCGCCGCCGATAATGGTGATTTTCATAAAAAATTCGCGGTTACTTGTGACCGGGCGTGAGGCCGGACATGATCTGATCGGTAATGGTTTGGATAAGGGCCTCGGCGGCAGGGTCAGGCGGCGTGACCGCAGTGTCTTGCCCGCCGTTGTGGGCCTGCAGTGCGCAGGTCACGCCGGGACGCCAGCCCTCGTTGTCGCACAGTTCGCATTCTTTCAGGCCAAACCGTGGGTCGGGTATGCCGAGGCTTTGTTTGATTTTAAGCAGGTCCTGCAATTGGGCAGGAGTCATGGTGTTGACGGGTTTCCCTAATTGGGAGGCAACAACGACTGTGCGGCAGTAGGCCTCGAGAATCTCCATTTTAAAGTAGGCGTCCTCGAGGTTGTTGTGGCTCCAGGTGACCACCCCGTGGTTGGCCATGAGGATGGTGTTATGTTTATCGACAAGGTCGGCAACCAGCTTGCCCATCTCCGGTGTGCCGGGCGTGCGATACGGGGCAATGGCCACCGAGGCGAACACCTCGAATTCCGGAATCATGCAGGTGGGCGGTTGAATACCCGCCACCGCAAAGCCGGTGCTATAGGGCGGGTGGCAATGAACCGTGGCTACCGCGCGCGGCTGCCGCTTCATTATTTGCAGGTGCATGAGAATTTCGCTCGTGCGCTTTTTCTCACCACAGAGTTGGTTGCCTTCGAGGTCCACCAAGCACATGTCTTCCGGTTTCATGAAACCTTTGGAGACCAGCGTGGGGGTGCAAAGCGCGATGTCATCGCTTACTCGGATCGCGATGTTACCGCCATTGCCATCCACGTACGCACGCTGCCAGAGGCGGCGGCCAATATCGCAAATCTGGAGCTTCAGGTCGTTAATTTGCGGAGACTTGAAGAAGGCCTCGATCTCGGCTTTTGAGCTTTTCGAGGAAGGAGCGATGACTGGATTGCGCGGCGTGGCCGTCTCAGGCTTTCTTGCGTCAAAACCCCCGTTGTCCTTGGCAAGGTCCAGCAGGAAGTCACGCGCTGAGGGCGTCAACAATGCATCCTGCGGCAGCGCATGGACATCTTTGCCGGCGCGCAGCATCTCTTCCAAATCACGGACACTGAAAACCTGCTTCATGGGTTGAGTGGTTTGTAAAAGAGCTCGTCGATTAAGGCGACGTTGATTGCATCAATGGGCGTGGGGCCATCAAATGGGCAAGCCGCTTCACGGCCTTCCTCAAAGCCGATTGGCTGGCCGACTCCGCCGCCCAGGTTATCATAGACAATCAGGCTGGGTTCTTTGCTGAGGGTGGCGGATGTGGCCAAGCCCTTCGAGAATTGCTCGCGAGCAAATGGAGAGACGACCAACCAGCGGGCTCCGGTGAGAGAGGGGAGGGTGGCGCTCAGTGTTACGCGGCCAATGACGTTGCCAAGTCTCATCGAACTTCATCCGGGTTGCTGCTCATCGACGATGGCAATGACCGACCAGCGGGCGGGGCTTTTGTCGTCGCCAACCAGGACGCGGGCGGCTGCGCCATCGGAGGAAATAATCACACGCTGGTGCAGCCCGGCGCCGTGGGGGTCGATAGAGACCTGCGGCGCGCCCTCGGCAACCCCTGCCTGGTTGATGGGCTGACAAATCACCAGCCGCCACCCTTCGAAGCCGGGATGCTTGCGGGTGGCCACAACATTGCCTTCAACGCGAGCGAGGACCATACTCAGTAAATGCGCAGGTTATCGACCATCACACAGCGGCGCACCCGGCAAAAGGTCTTTGGGTTGGTCACTCCTTCGCCAGTCGGTGTCGCGATGGAATAACTCAGATAGCCCTCACCGCCGAGGCCGAGGCCCGCCATGCACGGGCCGTTTTTGATAAACAGAGTCGTGTCCAGAGCCCGGGCCATCGCGGTCATGTGTTCCACATTGTGTGAGTGAATGATCGAGGTGTGTTTGTAATTGTGCTCGGCTGCCACAGCCGCCTGGATTCCCTCTTCGACTGAGCTGACCCGCACAATCGGGATGAAGGGCATCATCTGTTCCTCTCTGACAAAGAGGTGGTCCCTGTCCGTTTCGCCAAACAACAGCTCGCTTTTATCTGGCACGGTTGCGCCGGCGGCTTTGGCCAGCACTCGGGCATCTTTGCCGATGAGGGCTTTGTTGACCATCGGTTCAGGGCACCCTGCGCCCTGGCCTTCCTTAAAAGCGAACGCTTCCTTTGTGAGGCGTTCGACCTGGCCGGCGTTAAGCCGAACGGCGCCCGCTTTTTCCATTTCCTCCATCAACTCGTCCGCCACGCTACCCAGCACAAAGACCTCCTTCTCCCCGATGCAGAGCAGGTTGTTATCATAGGCGGCGCCGGCGATAATCGACTTGGCGGCGCGTTTCATGCAAGCGGTGTCATCGACCACGACAGGCGGGTTGCCTGGCCCGGCGCAGATGGCGCGTTTGCCGGTTTGCATCGCGGCCTTGACCACCCCCGGCCCGCCGGTCACACAGAGAAGCCGGACGGCGTCGTGACTGCAGATAGCTTTGAACGATTCGATGGTGGGATGCTCGATTATTGTGACCAAATTCTCGATGCCGACCTCGCGTTCGAAAGCCTTGTTGAATTCAGCGACTGCGACGGCGGCGCATCGGGCTGCGGATGGGTGAGGGTTGAACACGACGCTATTACCCGCAGCAACAATATTGACGATATTGCCGCTCAAAGTGGGGACCGAATGAGTCGAGGGCGTAATGGCCGCCACCACGCCGAAGGGCGTGTATTCTTCCAGCGTGATGCCGTGATCGCCGCTGCGTCCGTCCGGGTGCAGCCACTCGACGCCAGGCACTAATTTGATAATCTTCAGCTTTTCGATCTTGTGATCCAGCCGCCCGATTTTCGTCTCATCCAATTCAAGTTTTCCCCACTCGACGGCATTGGACTCCGCCAGTGTTTTGACTATTTCAACAACTTTCGCCCGGGCAGCGACCCCCTTTTGTTTCAACTGCACAAAGGCCTGCTGAGCGGCGGCGCAGGCGGCTTCTGCATTTTGAAATACCCCATGCCGGCCCCCGCCCGAACTGGCGGCGCTGGGTTGCGCAGGATGAGAGCAACCGCAAGGCTCGCTGGGTGGGACGGGAGCAGAGGTTCCATTTTTGCCGGGGGCCTGGCCCAGGCGCCCCAGCACTTCGGCTACCACATCCCGAATCAAAGCTTCGTTCACGGCGCTCATGTCTTTGCGTTATAGATTTGCTTTCCCAGGACATCGACGGTATCGACAATGCCGATAATGACCGCATCGACGGGGGCATCCTTCAGGCTTGACGCCAGGCGGGCAGAGCTGCCCTGGCAAAACATCACCAACTCCCCAATCCCCGCCCCCAGTGTATCCACCGCCACGATGGTATTCATACCGGGACGAAACTGAGTTGGGTCTTTTTCATCGACCAATTGGGGCCGGACCAGGAGCAACTTGCGTCCGCTCATGGAGGGGTCCTTTTTTGTGGCGACCACCGCGCCTTCAACCCGGGCCAGAAACATAGGTCAGGTTGGTGGATTATTGCTTGGCTACCGGCTTTTTGGGCAGCACGGCTTCCACATCCGCGTGAGGCCGGGCGATGACGTGGACGCTGACCAGCTCGCCTTTGATGGCCTTGATGGCCTGGGCGCCGGCATCAGTGGCCGCTTTGACAGCGGCCACGTCGCCCACAACGACGGCGGTGACCAGGGCGTTGCCGACTTGTGTCATGGGCCCCGCCAACTCGACGTTTGCCGCCTTGAGCATTGCGTCGGTGCCTTCCACCAGGGCCACCAACCCGCGGGTTTCAATAAGTCCTATTGCTTGATGTGCCATAAGTTAATGCTTTGTTAGTTTTGTTTTGAGAGTGGTGATTTTGAACTTGTCAGTATAATCGCGAGGCCGCCTGGGCTGGGCGGCGTTCCGCTGCTGCTCGGCCTGCATTTTTTCCAAAAAGCGCTTCACTTCGCGCGCCACAACCAGTTCCTCGTTGGTGGGGATGACCAGGACCTTCACCGGTGAATCCGGGGTGCTAATCAGCGCTTCCTTTGCCCGTGTCGAATCATTTTTTTCCTCATCCAGCAGGACCCCCAACTGATCGAGATTTGAGCAAATCGATTTGCGAAGCTCGGCCCGGTTCTCGCCGATGCCCGCCGTGAAGACCAGGGCATCCGCGCCGTTTAGTTGTGCCAGGAATGAGCCAATCCAGTGGCGGGTCTGCTGTACGAACACTTCCAGGGCCAGTTGAGCGCGGGCATTGCCTCCCGCTGCGGCCTGTAGGATGTCACGTATATCATTCAGACCGCCCGAGAGGGCTTTGAGGCCCGAATTCTGGCAGAGAATGGTTTCGGCGTCGTCGAGCGTCAGCCCGGCGGTGCGCATCAGGAATGGCAGCGCGAATGAATCCAGGTCACCGACCCGGTTATTCTGCGGCAAACCGGATTGGGGGCTCAGGCCCATACTGGTTCCAATGGCCAGGCCATTGAGGATGCCGGTTATGGACGAGCTGCCGCCCAAATGACAAGAGATGATACGCAGGTCAGGCTGGCTCACAGGCGTTGCGGCGACATTGACATACAATTGTCGCACCCGTTTGGCGACATCCTCGCGGCCCAGCAGTTCGGCGGAGCGTTCGGCAATATACTTATGACTGGCCCCGTGAAAGCCCCAGCGCCGAACGCCCAGGTTGTGCCATTCTTCCGGGACCGCATAGCGAACTGCCGCGGGCGGCATCCACTGATAAAAGGCGGTTTCAAACAACCCCACCAGCGGCACAGACGGCATTCTCTGCGCGAACAGCCGGATTCCTGTTATGTAGGGCGGATTATGCGCGGGAGCGATTCCGTTGAAGGCCTCCATCGCCTTGAGGACTCTTTCATCGAGTCGCACACAGCCGTTGACGCCTCGAGCCATTATCGTTTTAAAACCCACGGCCGCAAGGTCGGTGTCGCTCTGGATGGCGTCGGCGTCCTTTAGTTGGACGAGGCAATCGCCGATTGCCTTGGCGTGATCGGCTACCCGTTCGAAGCCGCCTTTGTGCAGAAGCTGTTCCTGGCCGCTTGTGAAATCGAACAGCCGCCACTTCAACGAGGTCGAGCCCAAATTGGCGACAAGTATTTTCATCGGAGGGCGAATGAAAAGGTCAGTTCCAAACCTTTGTAGGAGACGTAAGGCATGGATTTCATGCGCTTGGGTATCCCGAGGGTGTCTGCGGCCTGCCTATTGCAGCCACCGGCCCAGGACGGATAGCCCTTCATGCGGGCGCGGGATGACCTGCACGCTGATGACCTGGCCGACTTGCGCCGCTGCAGCCGCGCCCGCGTCGGTTGCGGCTTTCACGGCAGCGACATCCCCCCGGAAAAAGCCGGTGACGTACCCGCTGCCGATTTTCTCCCAGCCCACGAGGGTGACGTTGGCGGATTTGAGAGCGGCATCGCAGGCCTCCAGCAAAGGGCATAAGCCTTTGCATTCGATCATTCCGATTGCTTGTTGACTCATAAGAATTTTGGTTTGTGAATCGTTGGTTGTGCCCGGTCGAACCTCATTTGGGCTTCGCGTTGGCGGCTTCGCCCAGGAAAGACCTCAGCAAATCCTCGTGTGGCCGCGCCAGGATATGCGAGCTCGCCAGTTCGCCGACTTTCGCTGCCGCTTTGGACCCTGCATCGACGGCAGCTTTGACGCTACCCACATCACCCCGGCACAGCACGGTGATTAAGCCGCCGCCGATTGGTATGGTTTTGATCAGATTCACGTTGGCGGCCTTGACCATCGCGTCACTGGCCTCGACGCTGCCGACGTAGCCTTTGGTTTCTATCATGCCTAATGCTTCGCTCATATAGTTAATTCATTGATAATGGAGTGGATGGGTAAATGTGGAGAAAGCGGATAAAGGGTTATGCTTCCATCAGTTCACAGGGGGTTTCAGGCTGCAGGTTGCAGGCATTGCCTTCATCGGTGTCTATATGGACTTCCAGTTTGAAGCTCTTATCCACGCGGACCAGGAGCTTATCCAAAATTAACCCGCAAGGGCCCCCAATTCTGAGCCGCATTTCAGCGCCGGGTTTGACCTCATAATAGTTCGCGTCTTCCGGCGACATATGCACATGACGCAGCGCCCGGATAACGCCCTCCTGCATCTCAAAAAATCCAGCCGGCCCCATCAGCATGCTGCCCAGCGTCCCTTTGATGTCGCCGGAAATGCGCAACGGCAGCTCGAATCCCAACGCGATGCCATCTGTATATGCCAATTCAACCTGGTTGAAATTCCGGCACGGCCCCAGGATGCGGAGGTTGGAGATGACCCGGCTGCGTGGACCTATCAAAGTGAGCGTTTCTTTCGCCGCAAATTGGCCGTCCTGATAAAGCCACTTGTGCGGAGTCAGTTGGTGGCCCTTTCCAAAAAGAACCTCGACAGCCTCCGGAGTGAGATGGCAATGGCGCGCGCTGACATTCACGACCAACGGATTGGGTGCTGCCGCCCGTGAAGGCAACGGCTTGCCTAGCCGCTGATACACGGCCTGACGGACCATGTGCTCAACCACGGCCCTGTGCAAAGTAGATGGTGCAGAAGCGACCATTTGTGAATGTTTTACGTCGTATTCTGAACTAAGTCAACAAATATATTGCAAAATATTCCATATTCTGCCATGATCCTGTCAGATGCAGTCAGAACAGCGCAAAGAGCGAATTGCGGAATACCTGCAAAAGGTTGAGTTTGCGTCCTTAGAAGAGATTGCAGACCAGGTTCATGCGTCCATTTCCACAGTTCGCCGGGACCTTTCGTCCTTGGAAACGTCAGGGTCATTACGCCGAACGCACGGAGGTGCCCGTTTGGTAGCTCCCCGGTCGGATGAATTCCTGTTTACTGCGCGGGATACGCATCATTTGGCCGAGAAAGAGACGATTGGGCGCGCGTGTGCGGAGCTGATCCAGCCCAACCAGAGCATCATCATAGACGCAGGAACAACGGTTTATCACACCGCACGTTATCTGGAGGCCAAGGCGCCGCAGATAATTACCAATTCGCTTCCAGTGGCGAACCATTTTGCGTCAGCGAACCGTCTGGAGGTGATTGTTTCCGGCGGGGTTATTTACCCCCGGCTCGGCGTTTTGGTGGGGCCGCTGGCGGTAGATGCCTTTTTGCGGATGCACGCCGACGTGGCGATCATGAGCGCGGGCGGTGTATCGCTCGACGGCATTACCAATTCGCACGGCCTGCTCATCGAGATTCAGCGGGCGATGATACAGGCGGCGCAAAAAGTGATTTTTTGTTTTGATCATACGAAGTTTGGCCGCAAATCGGTGCTGCCATTATGTGATTTGGATTCTGTGAACACGATCGTGACGGATGCGCGGGCCCCGATGGACCTCATCGACGGTCTGCGCGCGCGAGGTATCGAAGTGGTCGTTGCGCCGGCAACGCCTGGCCCAGTAGCGGCGGCGCCCCTGAACGCTTAGCGGGAGCTATTCATTTCAAAACCGCTACTGAGGGAGTCCGTAGCATGAACTGCATCTCTAATCTGGCAATGCTTCTCCCTCATCTTCTGATGAATCGCGCCTTCAGCGCTCGGACGCGAACATATGTCCCAAACCACCGCTGCAATTATTGACATCGCTGTGGATGCGGCTTAGGGTTTGTTTCAGAGAGCTTATGAATGAGACCATTGCTTCCGAATCGGCCGTGCAGTTGACGCCTGCGGCCGCTGAGGAAGTGCGTTCGCTGCTTCAAAAGCCAGAGAACAGCGGAAAACTGCTTCGGGTGTACGTCGAGCAGGGGGGGTGCTCCGGAATGCAATACTCGATGACGTTCGATGAGAAACGCGCTGACGATTTCGCTATGGAAATGCACGGCGTGAGCGTTCTGGTGGACCCGTTCAGCGCGCAGTATATCCGCGGGGCGGTGGTGGATTTCAGCGACAGCCTGAGTGCCGGCGGCTTTAAGATTTCCAATCCCAATGCGCGCCAGAGTTGCGGCTGTGGCAAATCCTTTACGGCCTAGCCTGAAAGTTCATGCCTGGCTGAATAATGCCGTTCCGTGCGATGCGGAACGGCTTTTTTGTTTTCCAAGCTGTTTCGTTGCTCGCGTGTGGGCGTTTTGGCCCTGGCCTCACGTTGGGCAAACCTCATTGCGCTGCCCGCTCCAAAACCGCTTTAGGTAACAGGGGCGGGTTCCCAGGCCCTATCTGGATGACTCTCCCTCGGGCAGTGAAATTCAATCGCGCAATTGGAAAGATAACCACACCAATCGTCAACAGCCTCAAACGCCGGTTTCCTCGCTACCCAATTAGTCTTCGCCTTGTTATTCAGCGCCTGGAGCAAGGCGCGGAACTGGGTATTTTCCGGGGCAGCTTGCACCGCGTTTTGCGCCACCACAGCCGCGTCTTGAAACCTCCCCTGTGACAGGAGCAGGTTGATGTAACCGAGGACCGCCTCGGGATTGTAGGGGCAGATTTGAGTGGCCAGTTGGAAGGTTTCCTCCGCTTGCGCAGGGTAGTTGCGGTCTCGGAACAGGTTCGCCTGCGCCGTGGCCATTTTGGAGAAGGTCCTGCTGACGGCACCATCCTCAGAAGTGTCGGGTTGGGAAAGAAGCTCCTGAGCGGTCTGCTGCCAATATTCCAAGGACTGATCGACACGGTTCTGGCTGAGGGCGTCCTGTTGGCCCTGAACTCTCAATTCCATGATGGGACCAAGGGTGCTGGCGCTGGCGTAGGTGGACTTGAATGGAAAGGACTCCTCCAATGCGAAAGAGGCATCGGAGTTCTTTTGTAGCAACGATTGAAACAGGGATTCGTTCACCGCCATCACAGAGAGGGCACCGTATGGCGTGAGGGTTCCATCCGCGCTTCGAATCTCTTCGCCGGGCAGTAGTTGTTTGGGTTCGTCCGGGAACTGTTGGTCATGCGCCTGGCGCTTTTGGAAATCGGCGACATAATTCCGGAATGCCAGGTTGCGGTCATCCTGGGTGAGGGTATTGAGCCGGTCTCCATACATGAAACTCAAGTAATTCAGGTAGGTATCGTCGGCCAGGGCGTTTTGTGTAAGCGTAATGTGGCGCTCGCCGTCGCTGGTGTCGTTGAGGAAAGTGGGGATGAAACAGCCCGGGTCAGTCCCTCCGACGTAAATCATTCCAGGATGAAGCGAGCCAAGGATCGCGTTGCCGTAATCCAGCAGCTTCTGCGCGGGCCACATGTGGCCCTGCTCAGCGGCTCCGTAGGTTTCCAGGATTGCATGCCAGACTACATCGAGGTCGTGCGACCTAGGCACGGCGTCATGGCGCTCAGAGAGTGCCTTGAAGCGTGCCTTAATCTCATCCCAGTTCCCCGCCTCGGCAGCCCCAAAGAAGGCTTCCACATCGGCAGGGATTTGGATTTTGAAATGTCTGGCCATCGCTTTGACAACTCTGTGCCGGTAATGGGCGAACTGGCTGAGTTTGGCGGCGACAACTTCCTCTGCGGTGGAAGGCGACTTGAGCACCGAAGGGCCACCGCCCTCCGCGCCCTCGGCCCGGAAGCCCTCGTGCGGCATTGAATGCGCATTTAAATTGGCAGAATCCGAATGGCCTTCGACAATATGCGAGGCGGGCAAAAGAACTGCAATGAGGACAGTCAGAAGGCACCCAATCACAATGACCCAGACCAAACGCGAGCTTCCACTGAACAATTTGGGGCTTTGATTTCGTAGTTGCATGGATTCTCTATATCTTCGCTTCAATAGACACCGGCCTGAATCGGTTTTGTATGGGCCTGGAGAGAAAAAACGGGATTGTTCCGCAGGTCAGCGGAGCAACGCCCATCAGATTGGCAGCGAGATGAACACATATTCCAGACATCTTTTCTCGCCAACAGCCCCATGACCGCGGCGCAGGCGTGTTCCGCGGCGACCTTGTTGCCCGATGGGAGGGTGCTGCCTTGTGGGGGCGAAGCCTGGACAAACAGGTTTTTCCGGCGTCGGTAAACGAGGGCTAGCTAGAGCCTGTCCCAAAAGCGGGGTTTTTGGCGATGATGGAAATGCAACTAATGAATGTAGTCATAATGATAAGCTACACTAGGCATCAGTGCCAATTCACCTCGTTAGCATGTCGAAATCCGCTGGTCCAGTACACACCGCGCGGGTGATTACTGCGCCGGAAAAATCCTTTCGGCGGGGTTCAGGCCGCCTCTGACTCTGCCT
>DASYZB010000153.1 GCA_035946615.1 Verrucomicrobiia bacterium | reverse complement strand
GAGCAAGCTGCTTCAAAGCCGCTTGCTCACGCCGATTGCCCAGGATTTCACGGCGTAAGCTTCGCGCTAGAACGCCTGCTTCGGTAGAATACCTGCGGCGAATCGCAGGGCTTAGTTCAGGAACTATCCATATAAGCAGTGTAAAGGGGTCAGTTCTTAGTATCATTAACTCCTTCTCTCCTTCCTCTGTTTCTCGTCCCTTCCATGCCAATAAAGCAAATGCGACAGGTGCGTCTTGGTTCCCATTTCTAATTCTCGTGCAATCCAACCCAGCGTCATCGTTGTCTCCTTCCTTAGACGCAAAGCAATGCGAACCTTCTGAGGGGCTCCTTTGCGATGGGTCGCCAGGTCCGATGCTCGCCAGCCCACCGCCTTGAGTTCAGCGTCGAGGAGCGTGTGCGCCTTTTGCTCAGCAGACTCGCCAATCTCCTGCCCATAGTGCTCCGGCCCGCCCTTCATTTGAGCCAGCAGTTCTTTGCGGAACTCCTGGCTGCCCACACACCAACCCCGCAAGAGCGGCACAAACTCATCCCCATCTTCGGACGCCCGCCGCAGTTCCATGCGCCGTTCGAATTGTTGCCGCCCGGCGGCACTGTCCTTCGGGATGCCATGCTCGCCCAACAACCGGTCCACCCGCAGCCATGGCTGCCGTGCCGAACGTGCCTTAAGGTATTCGGGATAACTGCTCCAGACAAAACTGGAGAGCTTCTCCTTGCTGGAAAGCAACTTGGCCCGAGCCGGATTCAGGTGCGCGTAGTCGCAAACGCACTTCAAATAGCCCGTGCCGCTGTTGTCCACCGGCAAGGCTTTGTAGCGACCGCTGAAAAGATGGCCAAAGAGCTTGTGGCGCCGATTGAATCGCATCGTGTAGGTGCCCAACAACCATTTCATCCCGGGGACCAGGTTGCCCCGAGGCATCTCGACCACCAGATGAAAATGATTGCTCATCAGGCACCAGGCATGGACCTGCCAGTCGGTTTTCTCGCACACTTGACCCAGAGTGTTGAGGAACAGTTCGCGGTCCCTGTTCGAGTGAAAGATGCGCTCACGATGGTCGCCGCGATTCATGATGTGGTAGATCGCGCCCGGATACTGCACCCGCAGTTTTCTGGCCATGGGCCGAACATAAGGCTGGCGACCCTGCCGTGCAATAAGGAAAAATGGCACGATACTAAGAACCGACCCTTTAACGACCCTTTAAATGGTCCAGGAAGCCTTGCGCGTCTATCGCGCCGGGCTCCATAGTGAGGCGGCGAGGAGCGTATGTGCCTCCGCACACCGAGGATCCACTCCAAGGGCCTGCCGAGCGTAGGTTTCTGCCGCCACTGGATCTCGCGCGCTCAAAAAGAGGGCTCGGCTCATCGACTCCAAGGCAGCCTCTGATCCGGTGCAGCGACGGCGCATCCCTCGTTGTTCCGACGCGGCTGGGGTGATGTCCAATTCCTGTAGGATCTCTGTGGCGAGCTGGTCGCGAACGTCCAACCAATCGCGTGAATGCGCTGCAAGATCTTTTGAGACATGACCCGTTGCGACATTTTCAACATGAAAGATCACGCGCCATCCTCCATTCGAACGGCTGTACGACCCCCATGCAACGCGCCGGGCTTCGATCTCCTGCCCCATGACCCGCGCCTGACGCGCGTCCATATCTGCAACGCTGTAGTGCCTTGGCACCAACCTCAATGCCCCGACCTGTCTCAGCGCATCGTTCAGCAACCAATACAGGCTGCCGGCCCAGAAGTCCGCCTTAGAATCATCGCTCGCGTTCCGCACGCCCACAATGGCCAGGCTGTGCCGCCCGCCACCGAGGTGTGGTTTTATTGCCTCAGGAGGAGGAGCGGTGGCCGAACATGTCCATGCTCCGGCGGCGGCAAGAGCTACGAGTAAAGCCAAGGGGTCACATCTCAATTTTTGACAATTCATGTTCGATTTGCGCCACATGGCCGCCCAAGGCACGGTCCTGCTGGAGCCGGCGGTTGAAACGGCTCAGAGCCTAGCCCACGGCGGCGTAGTCCACCCCGCCGGCGAGCTGGCGCAGTTGGGCAAGGCTCAGCCGCGCGTGGCGCCCCCCCCAGCCACATCG
>DASYZB010000152.1 GCA_035946615.1 Verrucomicrobiia bacterium | reverse complement strand
GGCGTTTGTTACTCCTATACGGAGAAACCGCCTCCTTGTTGAGGCTAAAATGCCGGCACCTCCGGGTGTCGCGCCTGCACCGACCGGAACCATTCGAACTTTAACTACATCTCGTCGGTCTGAGGCTCTGCCTCGCTAGTGTTTAATCCGAACCTGCCAGTCCGGAACTTCAGCGGGATTGCCATCACGTCCGACAAAAGACCGCTTGCGCAGCTTTGAACGCCAATAGTCGACGTGGGTTTTCCCCAGTTTTGTCTGTACCCTTTCTGTACCCTTTTTTGGGTTCTGAAGGCTCCCATCCTGATCGCTACTGTTCATACGGCGAAATCAAAATACCCCAGTAAAAGCAGGGTGTTCAGAGGACTAATGTGAAGAGTTGTGAATAGTTGCTAACACGACGGATTAAACCTCACAATCGCTTGGTCGGGGGTTCAAATCCCTCTGGGCCCACCATTATTTGATTTCAGGGATTCCGGCTAATGTTTTCTCAGGTTTGGAAAGGGTCAACAGCATCGAGAACTGTTTGGTGGCCCTGACAGCGTGAGGAAGGTTCGGCGGCATATATATCACGTCACCGGCTTTCACCTGAATGGTTTTTCCAGCGAGGGAGAATTCGCATTCTCCGGATAGAATCTGGATTACCGCATGTTGGGTTGAGGTGTGCTCGGTCAGTTCCTGTCCTTCGGCGAACCCAAACAGCACAAGACGGCAATTGGCCGCGCGCAGCAAGGTCCGGCTCACAATGCCGTTGGGCGCAAACTGGGTTTCGGCGGCAAGAGAGAGAATTTTCTCCCGACTTGCATCAATCAATGGTTGCTCGTTCATGGGCATAAATTACCCGCTGAAGATCGGGCCGGCCTTGATGCACGTCAAAGAATCTCATCTTTCTGCCGCAATCTTTCTGCCTGCATTTTTCTAGGTGCAACTTTCCGCCTCTTTTCGGCTCGACCCCTAATCGCCCGTTCATTATCTTCCCGCCACTTTACGCGAGGTGGCCTATGGATGAACTGTTACGAATCTTACAGACCAACGCCCTGGAATCGCGCGAGAATATCGCGCGCATGCTCGGGGTGCCAGTGGCCGAAATCGAGAAGCGCATTGCCGATTACGAAAAGCGCGGCGTCATCCGCGGTTACCAGGCCGTTCTGAACGAAGACCGCCTGGACCTGGACAAGGTTACTGCCGTCATCGAAGTCAAAGTGACCCCCCAGCGCGAAGGGGGTTTTGACACCATCGCGCAGCGAATCGGCCGGTTCCCGGAGGTCAGGTCGGCCTACTTGATGAGCGGAACCTATGATCTCCTGTTGTTCGTCGAAGGCCGCACATTGCGCGAGGTGGCGGCGTTCGTCAGCGAACGGCTTTCACCGCTGGAGGGCGTTTTGTCCACCTCAACCCATTTCATGCTCAAGACCTACAAACGTCTGGGCGTGTTAATGCAGCACGAAAACCTCGATGAACGCCTCAGCGTCTCTCCGTAATCGCCTCAACGTCACCGTGCGCGATCTCCCGCGCTCGGGTATTCGCGATTTCTTCGACATCGTCACCTCGATGAAAGACGTCATCAGCCTGGGCATCGGCGAACCTGATTTTGACACCCCCTGGCATGTCCGTGAGTCCACCGTATTCGCCCTCGAACGCGGAGCGACGCATTACACCAGCAACCTCGGCTATCTCGAACTGCGCCGCGCCCTGGCTCGATATGTCGCCAAGGTCTTTAACGCCGAGTATGACCCTCAAGTCGAAGTGCTCATTACCGTCGGGGTCAGCGAGGCGCTGGACCTGGCCTTGCGCGCCCTGCTCAATCCAGGGGATGAAGTCCTTTATCATGAGCCCTGTTACGTCTCGTATCGGGCGACGATCCTGCTGGCTCAAGGCGTGCCCATCGCCGTGGAAACACGGCCACAGGACGCCTTCCGCCTCACTCGCGCGATGCTCGAAGCGGCGGCAACCCCGCGCACCAAGGTGCTCATGCTCAATTTCCCAAATAACCCTACTGGGGCGGTCATGGAGCGAAGCGATCTCGGGGCAATCGCCGCCTTTGCGCGTGAGCGGGATTTGATTGTCATCAGCGATGAGATTTATGGCGAACTGACCTATGATAGCCCTCATACCAGTCTCGTGAGCCTTCCTGGCCTGCGCGAGCGCACGATTCTTCTTCACGGCTTTTCGAAAGCATGGGCCATGACCGGCTTTCGGCTTGGTTATGCATGCGGGCCCGCCGAGCTGATCGAGGCCATGATGAAAATTCACCAATACACCATGCTCTGCGCCTCGTCCTTAAGCCAAAAGGCCGCCATCGAGGCCCTCGCGCGCCCGGAAACCGATGTCGCCGAAATGTTAAATGAATACCGGCGGCGCCGAAACTTTATCGTCAGTGCGTTTTCCGAGCTTGGGTTGGAATGCCACCGTCCGCTAGGGGCCTTTTATGCCTTCCCGAGCGTGGCCCGGTTCGGGCTTTCCTCGCGCGAATTCGCGTTGAATCTGCTCCACCAGGAACGCGTTGCGGTGGTCCCCGGCACGGCTTTTGGAGCATGCGGCGAGGGCTTTGTCCGGTGCGCCTATGCCACCAGCATGGATAACATCAAAGAAGCCATGAAGCGGATAAAGCGCTTCATGGAAACGAAGTAGGAGCAGGATTACTTAGGCGGCCTTTGGATGCCAAGGTTGTATGCCTGGAAAGCCCAAATGTCAGCGGTCTGGGCGATGCGTTTATCTGTGGGCATGTAGCCGTGGCTGGTTTTGGTTTCAACCCGGATAAGCACCGGGTTGGGGCAGCCCTGGTCGCGCTGGAGCGCGGCGGCAAATTTATAGGAATGGCTCGGCACAACACGATCATCGTGGTCTGCCGTCGTGATGATGGTTGGTGGGTAGCAGGCGCCTTTCTTGAGGTTCGCCAGGGGCGAGTAGGCATTCAGCCAGTGAAAGGCCTGTTCCTGGTCGGAGGTCCCGTATTCCGGAGCCCAGAGCGCCCCACCGGAGAACCTTTGATAGCGCAGCATATCCAGGACGCCCGCTCCGGCGTAGGCGGACCCGAACAGGTCCGGGTGTTCGGTGATGCTGGCGCCTACCAATAAGCCGCCATTCGAGTAGCCCTGGATGCCCAGTCGCCGGGAGGAGGTGAATTTTTGGGCGATCAGGTATTTAGCTCCCCAGGCAAAATCATCAAACACATTTTGTTTGCGGCCCAGCATGCCGGCCTCATGCCACGTTTCGCCATAGGTGCCGCCCCCGCGCAGATTGGCGACGGCATAGACGCCCCCCAGTTCGAGCCAAACCGGCAGCATCGGGTTGAACCGAGGGGTGATGGTAATGTCGAAACCGCCATAGCCATACAGGATGGTTGGGTTGCTGCCATCAAGCTTCACGTTGTGCCTGGCGACGATAAACATCGGAATCTTCGTGCCGTCCTTGGACGGATAGAAGACCTGCTGAAGGTCGTATGGAGCCGGGTCGAAGTGGACATCGGGTTTGAAGAACACGCGCGTCGTGGCCTCCTTGAGGTCGTGACGGTACACCGATTCGGGATACAGGAACGAGGTGAAGCCGTAATAAACGGTTTCAGAATCATTGCGGGAGGACATCCCGCTGACCGAGCCAAGCGCCGGCAGGCCGAGTTCCCCCTGCGGTTGTCCATCCGTCGAGAAGAGGGCGAGCCGGCTTTTGGCGACGACCTGGTAATCCACCAGGAGCCGGCCGCCGGCCATCATTGAGCCCTGGATGACACCTTCGCCCTCCGGCACCAAAACGCGCCAGTGCGCCGGGTCGGGCTGATCGAGGTTTGCCGCTACAATGCGGCGCCGGGGTGCGTCGAGCGTGGTCTGGATGAACAGTGTTTTGCCGGCATGCCCCGCCACGATATATTCGGCGTCGTTCCTGGTATAGAGCGGCTGGGGCACGCCGGCGATCGAGGGTTTCAGCGGGTCGCCCAGGTCAAGGTAGAAGAGTTCATTCTGGGGCGCTGTGCCGTTTTGAAGATAGACGAAGAGGTAACGGCCATCCTCGGTCACGCTGCCGTTGATGATCCACGCCGGCAGGTCCGGTCGAGCATAGATAAGCGCGTCGGCGCTCTGCTCAGTTCCAAGGCGGTGGTAATAAAGCTTCTGGTTGATGACCTGCTGGCTGATGGCCTTGCCCGAGGGCGGCTCGGGGTAGCGTGAATAGAAAAAGCCCTTGCCATCCTCCGTCCAGGCAATGCCTGAGAACTTCACCCAGCGGACGGTGTCGGAAAGGTCCTTGCCGGTGGCCACGTCGCGGACATGGACGGTGAGCCAGTCCGAGCCGCCTTGGGAAAGGTTGTAGGCCAGATACAATCCATGCGGCGAGGGTTCGTAGCCAAGAAGCGCAACTGAGCCATCGGGAGAGAGGCTGTTGGGGTCGAGCAATTCGCGGGCTGTGCCTGTGGGCGAGTCCTGAACGTAAACCACAGATTGGTTTTGCAGGCCGGAGTTCTTGCCGAAGAAAATACGCCCGCCTTCCACCAGCTCGGGGGTGCTCTCCCTCGGATAATTCCACAGGGCCGTCAGCCTATCTTTAATCCAGCCCCGGACCGGGATTTTTTCCAGGTAAGAAAACGTGAGGGCGTTCTCGGCCTGGACCCATTGCTGCACAGCCGGGCTGTCGAGGTTCTCCATCCACTGGTAGGGGGCAGGCACCTGGATGCCGAAATAGTTATCGATGGTCGAGTCGCGCTGGGCCGGCGGATATGTCAACGGCGATGGCCGCGCATCGGTGGATTGCGCGCCAGCCAGAGGTACCGCAGCCGCCAACGCTGCCAGGAGCATTGCGAGGGTGTGAAGATGTCGCATACAGTGTTAAAAGGCGCGGCGCGGCCCGGCGGTCATCTCGTTGAAATGGATGAAGATGCCTTTCTTATTGGCGACGAGCACATCGGGCCGGCCATCGCCGTTGAGGTCGGCGGCAATTACCTGAGTTCCCACGCCGCTGTCGTCGTCAATCAGGTGGGGAATGAAGCTGGCGCCGCCTTTGCCATCGCGCCGCAGTTCCATCCAGAAGAGCACTGCGGGTGCGGCGGGTTCTTTGTCGCCGTTGGGCCCGTGAGCCCAGAAACGTTTGCCGGTCACAATGTCCATGAGACCGTCGCCGTTCATATCCGCCAGGGCCATGGCGTGCATTTGGCTGACGCGAAAATCGGTTGTGGTCACATCCGGGTTAGGCGGGAGGATGATATGTTCCTTCCAGTCGGGCTGGCCGTCGGCGCCCTTGATCTGCTGCCACCAGACAAGCCCGTAATGATGGCAATGCCAGGCGGTGATAATGTCGGCCAGGCCGTCGCCATTCACGTCATAGACCATCATCTGCGCGCCGGCATCGGCAAAGTGGAAGGGATGAAAAATCCAAGGCTGGTCGGGCGCCAGCTTAGCAGGTTGCTCCCACCAGCCGGCGGCTTCGATAATGTCCACGCGCTTGTCGCCATTGATGTCACCGAACCCAAGGCCGTGTGTGAACTTCTGATAGCGGTTTTCTTTGGTTGAGATGGGATGAAACACCCAAGGCGCATCCGGGTTGGTCCGGTCAGGGCCGGCATAGCCGAGATAGCCGTCGATGCAGAAAATCAATTCAGGGTGGCCATCTCCATTGATGTCACCCCAGGTCGGCGATTCGTCGCCGATTTTGGGATAGGCCAGATGCTTCTTCCATGCCCCCTCTTTTCCGGCGGGGTTCTCATACCAAAAGCCTTCTGCGCCCGGGAATGGGATGCAGAGGATGTCAGGCCAGCCGTCCCCGTTGAAGTCACCTGTGAAAGTCAGGAAGTTGTCCGAATACCCTTTTGGATCGAAAGCTTTCGCCGGGCGATATTCGTGGCGCTTTTTGAAATCCGGCCCTTCAAACCAGAATGGGCCGGCCACAATATCTATATGGCCGTCGCGATTAAAATCGCCATAAGATGCGCCTTCCGCATAAAACTGGTTTGAGAGGCACACCCTTCTGAAGGGACTGCGCCCGGGCAGCTCGGCGGGCTTGGGCACAATTGCAGCTTGCCCGGCCGGGCCGTCGCCTTGTGGGCATTCGACACGCAGACCGCGGATTGGTTTGAAATCAGTGCCGACGATTCTGGCAACGGCCGACCAACCGCCGCCGCCCTGGGTGATTTTGAGCATGAGTTCATTGGCGCCCTTTTTGAGGCTGATGGGCGCAGTGTCCTGGTCGGTGACTTCGCCACGGTCCACATTATTGCTGTGCACCACTTTTCCGTTCAACCAAGCCTTCACGCCGTCGTCGCTGCCAACCAGCAGCAGGCCCTGGCAATCCTGCGGGGCGATGAGGCGCGTCCGCAAATAGGCAGCGCAGTTTTGCTGCTCGGGGAAAAGGGTCGCAAGGCTCACGTGATCCTCGGGAGGCACGGTCTTCCACTCAACTTTGGAACCAGGGTTCTCTGGAGGAAATGCAATGTCGAAAATGGCCGTCGCGCCGACAACTCCCGCCTGACGGTAAGGACCGGAAACCAGCCAGTCCCGAATGAAAGGCGCGCGGGCCCTGGGCTTTCGGCGCAACGCCCAGGCACGCCGGGCGATATCGCCCTCCTTCACCCGAGCGAGCACTTGGGTTGCTGCTTCCTGGGCGAGGGTAGGATTGGCGCGAGCCAATTTCTCGGCAATGCCCAATGAGGCGAGGGCCGCTTCGTCCGTGAGGCCCGGAATGGTGAGGCTCTTGAGGGCTATATCGAGAGCTTCGGGTGTTGGTATCTGGCCAAGCTCACCAAGGGCCTGCTTTTTTTCGTCCAACCGGCTCGCGCTTGCCATGGCTTGTTCGAGCAAGGCAAGGCGCTTCGCCGGGTCGGGTTCCTGGCCGGCGACCTGGATGGCCCCTCGCAGGGCCAGCGTTTGCAACGTGGGATCAGTGCTCGCGCGGGAGATTTCGAGGAGCAAACCTGCAGGGGCGGCATTGGGCCATTGGGCAAGCACGCGGAGGCCCTCCCTGGCCAGCTCGGGGTCCGCATCGCGACTGGCGGCCTGTGCGGCGGCGAGGGCCTCAGGCGTGCCAAGCTCGGCCAGGATCGGCAGCAGTGGACCCCTCTCTGCGAGCGGGAAACGTCCAAGCGCCTCGACGATTTTATCGCTTGACTCCTCCTTGTTGGGACTGGCCTCACAAATAGCATAGAGCGCCTTGAGGACGGGACCGCGGTCATCGTCGGATTTAGATTTGGCGGCCATTTCGAGCAGGCGCGGGGCAGCCTCGGGCGGCGCCAGCGTGCTCAGGGCATCCAGGGCCGCCAGGCGCACCGGCTGCTCAGCAGAGGAGGCGTTTTGTAGCAGGACACCGACCGCCGAGGGATCGCCGCGTTGACCCAAGGCGCGGAGCAACTCGGTTTTCTCGGGCGTGGCTGCGTCCTCAACCCGGGCGAGCAATGCCTGGCTCGCGCCCGGACCGCGCAGGCGTTCGAGGCCATCCCGGGCGGCGTCGCGTTCGGAGGGCTCGCCCTGGGCTGCCGCCTTGGCAAGTGAAGGGATGGACGGGAGATCACTCAATTCACCAAGCCCCTGCAGTCCAGCTATCCGGAGGCGAAGGTCGCTGCTTTGGCTGGCAAGGCGCGCGAGGGGGAGGGCCGCGGCGCCGAGTTTCATTTGGGCATCCAGGACGGCCAACTGCGATTCCGGTGAGAAGGAGGCCCATTGAGCCGCGCACGCTTCGATGAGCTGCCTGTCGCGCGATTGGCGCAGCAGCTTGAGGGCAACCATCTGCACCGGGCGGTCTGCGCCTCCGAGTGCCTTGAGGACGAGTTCGGTTCGGTGCTGTGCATCCGCTAACACCACGCCACGCCAAGCTGAGGTGCGGACTTGCACCGGGTATTTTGAGTTGAACAATTCCTGATAAACCGCGAGCGCGTTGGCGGTGTCGTTCGCGGCTGCCAGGCGTTCGGCGGACTTGAGGAGGCTCTCGAGCAGCGCAGGCAGCGCAGCGGGAGACGCGTGTTCGCGCGCGGTAGAGAGTGCGGCCAGCGCGTCCGGGCCGCCAATCCGGCCCAGCGCTTCTGCGGCAGCCGACGCAATGTCCGGATTGGAATCCGACAGAAGCGGCGTGAGCAACGGCACCGATGCCGATTGACCGCGCCAACCGATTGAATCGACGACACCGGCTTTGAGCCGGCCAGAAGTTCGGCCCAGCGCATCGCGGAGCGCGGCATCTGCTTCCGGGCTCGGCAAAGCTTCCAGAACGAAGCGCGCGGCCTGGGACAACTTCTCATCTGTGAGCAGAGCCGACAACGCGGGCACGGCTTTGGCGGTTCCCATTACTCGCAGTTGCTGGCACGCCTGCCATTTCTGTGACGGGGCTGCTGCAGATTGGAGCGTAGCAATCAGGTCCTGTTCTTCAGCGGCGCGCAGGTTTGTGGCAGCCCCGGCGAGCAGGCAGGCCAGCAGGATTCGGACTATCAGAATTGTTTTCATTGCACGGGGTGTTAAGCAAAGGTTCATAGGAATCATACCCTCCACGGTGGCCGGGCCGCGTACGAAAGCAGCCGGTTCGCCTCCTCATCGCCAGGGAAGTCAAGGCGCACCGGGTCCCATTTGACGGCGCGGCGCAGCCCGAGGGCGATGCCGCCCGTGAGCAGGGCGTTCATCGAATAAAGGGCAGTGTCCGGGTCACAAATAGTTAACCGCCGGGTGCGAATGCATTCGAGGAAATTGCCGGAATGGCTGTTGGCTTGATAGACCCGGCTGTCGTCGGGGCGCAACGGCTCTTTAAGAATGCGCGCTGGATAGGAGACCAGATTGCCGCGATCGACGGCAATCCGGCCCTCGGTCCCGACGAAGCACGCCCCACCATCGGGGCCGATGCGTTCGCCGGGGTAGCCTTCGGAGCGGACTACCACGCCGTTGGTGTAATGGTAACGAATCTGGCCATTCTCATAATGCGCCTCGATAGGCGCGGTGAGGTCCGGGTTTACAGTCCACTGGACGATGTCGTAATGATGCGGGCCCCAATTGACATCTCCTACGAACAGGCCGGGCACGGTTTGATGGACCTCACCTGCGTAGGGCCGATAAGGCAGCGGCCCCATCCACATGTCCCAATCCAACTCCGGCGGCTGCGCCACCGAGCGGTCCGAAATCCAGGCCGATGGGAACAGCGCGCCGGGCAGGCAGTAGGCATAGACTTCTTTGAGCTGGCCGATCCGGCCATTGCGAACCAATTCGCAGGCGATGCGGAACCTGCCGCCATATTCGGAACGCTGCTGGGTGCCGGCCTGATAGATGCGTCCAAAGCGTTTGCTGGTCTCGACCATCGTGCGCCCCTCGCGGACGGTGATGGCAACGGGTTTCTCGCAATAGACATCCTTGCCGGCGCGCATGGCCATTGTGGCCAGGATGGCCGCCCAATGATACGGCACAGCAATAAGGACAGCGTCAATATCAGGGCGGGCCAGGACCTCGCGAAAATCGTGGTAGGCTTCGACGCCATCGTAGTTTGCTTGCCCGAACCGTTGGGCGTACATCTGATTGCAACGCTCGCGCGCGCTTTCGCGATGCCTCTGATCGACATCACAAACCGCGAGCACTTGCACGTCTGTACGAGCGACGTAGCCGCCGGGCACGTAAGTCCAGCCGCCGCCCAATAGATGCCCGGTGCCCTGGCCCCCCAAGCCAATAAAACCCATGGTAATGCGGTCATTGGGCGCGACCGCGCCGTCGCGACCCAGCGCAGAAGCTGGGAGCAACAATGGTGTGGCGAGCGCTGCGGTGGCGGCACTGGTTGCTTTGAGAAAATTGCGTCGCGAGATCATCCGAAGCGCATTGGCAGTTGCTGGCTTTTTCATATTAAATGTTTTAGCCGGGTATGAGCCGGGCGTAAAAGCAATTCTTCAAGAGTTTTTCAACGGAATTGGCAATTGGAAGAACCACATGATGCCTCAATTGACTGGATACGCGTTGCAATCTCATCTATGATGCTGTCTGCGATGACGGACCTAGGCGAGTTGGGTGTGCGGGAACGCGAGGGCGTATCCATTGAGGCACCGCGCGAAGACAATAAGCTTCGAATCGAAGATCGCGCCGCCCATGATTGGTACCGGTTCGTCCTGTCCTTTCCGGCGCACCTTGTGAGGGCGTACGTCGCCAAGTTCGAGATCCATCCTGGCCACATGGTTTTGGATCCGTTTTGCGGCACGGGCACGACTCTGGTTGAATGCAAGAAACTGGGCATTTCCAGTTGCGGTGTTGAGCCTAACCCGATGGCAGCCTTTGCAAGCAAAACGAAGGTTTCCTGGGATGTTGACTCCCGGGCGCTGCTCAGGCACGCCACGTGCGTAGCCAAGCTTACTCTTGAGAAGTTCGATCGGCAGGGCTTGGCGGACGAAGGCGGCCTGCCCCTCTTTGATGCGAACCGCCAGGCGCCGGCAAATCTGAAAACGCTCAGTCCCGAGCTTCTGAAGCTGCTCCTTAGAGATTCAATCAGCCCACTCCCACTCCATAAGACCCTCTTGCTATTGGAATCTCTCGAAGATTGCAAGGAAGAGGTTTTGGACGCGCACGAGCGACTTGCGCTGGCCAGGACCCTGGTGAATGACATCAGCAACCTGCATTTTGGACCCGAAATAGGGGTCGGTCCAGCCAAGCCAGACGTTTCGGTGGTCGGGCCGTGGTTGCGCGCCGTAAAGGCCATCGCGAGCGACTTGGACCACCTACGCGGCAAAGCCACCGCGGCGTCGGTGGTACATCGGGCAGACGCCAGGGATTTGATTTCCCTCCTGCAACCTGCGTCTATCGATGCGGTGATTACCTCGCCCCCTTACCCTAACGAGAAAGACTACACGCGGACGACGCGGCTTGAGTCTGTGGTTTTGGGATTCATTAAGAGCAAGGACGACCTGCGCCAACTCAAACAAAACCTTGTTCGGTCGAATACGCGCAGCGTTTACAAGAGCGACACCGACGACCGATTTGTCGAGAACCATGACGAGATTCAACGGATTGCCGAAGCGATAGAGAATCGCCGGATAGCGCTCGGGAAGACGTCGGGTTTTGAGCGTCTTTATGCCCGGGTCACTAAACTCTACTTCGGTGGGATGCTTCGTCACCTGACGGACATTCGCCCTCTTCTCCGCCCTGGCGCACGTCTGGCCTATGTGGTCGGAGACCAAGCATCCTACCTGCGTGTCATGATCCGCACCGGCCAATTGCTTGCGGATCTGGCGAAGTCAGTCGGATATGAAGTAGTTAACATAGACCTTTTCAGAACACGCCTCGCCACCGCCACGCGGGAGCAATTACGCGAGGAGGTCGTGATTCTGCGCTGGCCTGGTCCGATGAGGATCAATGGGTGGCCGCGCCCGCCGGATGCAGGCATGGTCGTCAATGACAAGCCGTTGAAAAGTGCCATGAAAGAACAACCCGCTAAGCAATCAACAAAGAAGCTCAACCGCTACTCAGCCATTATCGAGAAGGTCTTTTTCTCAAGGTACAAGCAGGGAATGCGGGAGGTTCCCTTCGAGCGGCAAGAGATGGAAACATTCGCGGCGAAGCTCAATGTCAAGCTGCCGAAGAATCTGGGGGATTTAGTTTACAGTTTTCGTTACCGGGCGCTTCTGCCGAACTCGATTACCTCGCTCGCCGGCGAACAGGAGATTTGGGTGATTCGTCCAATGGGTCGCAGCAGGTACAGTTTCGCTCTGGTGAAAAGCACGCCAATAACACCGAATGAACACATGGCGGTTACCAAGGTTCCCGATGCCACTCCTGGCATCGTGGCGAAGTATGCTTTTAACGATGAACAAGCGCTGCTCGCCAAGCTAAGATACAATCGGCTGGTGGACATTTTCACCGGGGTTACGTGCTACTCCCTACAGAACCACCTTCGAACAACAGTTCCGGACATGGGCCAAGTGGAGACCGATGAGATCTATGTGGGAGTGGATAAAAAAGGGGCGCACTATGCCTTCCCAATCCAAGCCAAAGGCGGGAAAGATAAGCTCAATATTGTGCAGATAGAGCAGGACTTCGCGGTTTGTGCGACGAAGTTTCCTCTTTTGGTTTGCCGGCCCATAGCCGCCCAGTTCATCGAGGGCGGAGTCATCGCGCTTTTCGAGTTTGAGACGGGTGCGAATGGGGCCACAATAGCTTCAGAGAAGCACTATCTCCTCGTCCCTCCCAAGGAGGTCACGGATGCTGATTTGCAGGGTTATCGTGACCGGTTGGGCGGCGGGTGATAAGAACGAGATGCCTGTTTGGATTGAACAAGTTACACAATAAATATGGTGGGTCTGGTGGGTAGGCCTGAGGATTGGCCGCCGAGCGCGCCCCAGTTTAGCGGGTCACTTGTGTTTTTCCATTGGTAGTGCCGCTCTGCGCACCGCAAGGACGATGTCCTGGTCAAAAGCAGGGACCTTAATCGTACGGACTCCACCTTGGTGCTCGAACCGCTCGCGCGACACCAACTTAGCCATTCGGGTATTAAACCACTGCGCGGTGAACTTGCCCGAGGGCAGTTTGAGCTGCAGCGCGAGTTCGCCTTCCCGGAATTTCGCCTGCCTTTGATCGCTTTTCCCGCCAATACCACTGCGCACGTATAGAATGTACTCCTCCCCGGGTTTGACGAGCGCCCGAACGGTTGTGCCCGGCGGCAAGTTCCCATTGACACCCTCGTCCCCTGGCCGCATATGCACAAAATCGAACCCATTGATGAATTCTCTAAGAAATCCAATCTGGCGGCGCAGTCCAGGGTTTCCGCCGCCGGGTTGTCCGGCTGGAACACCAAACGTGCCGTCTTCGTGCCCGACAGTGAACGAATAGTCCAGGTTATTGAACAGACCCCCGCCGGCGATGATGAAATCCCATGCCTCCATTCGATAAGGGGCGTCGTTGGTCCCGCGAAAGCCGGTTTCGTTGTCGCCAATTACCCGATTCAAACCAAAGTTCATCGCAACCGTGTCCGGCGGAGTGGCATAGTGAAAATTGAAAATGGAAACCGCCGGATGCGGGTCTTGCACTGGGGCCTTTTCATTGGCGATATTTTGGGAGATGAGGTGATGCGCGCCGAAAGGAGTCTCGGTTGCAAAGATTACATCCGCGATATGGCGTTGCCACTCGATGGTGACCCCGCCGAAATAGGGTTCATTGCAGATTTCATAATAGAGATTGTCGAAGTTCTTCAGCTCAGTCACGAGCTTGCGTGCCAATGCCTCCTGAACCGCCAGCAGACCGCCGTTTCTATCGAGCGTATAAACATTCGTGCGGGCCAGCTTTCCCAGGCCGTTGATGTTGTTGGCCCCGTTCATCGGGCTGAGCAACCACATGCTCTCGTCGTAAAACGGGCAGAAAAGGTTTAGCTCGACAATGATGCCTTTGCGGCTTGCCTTCGACAGGAAGTCCTTCAGACGTGCAACATAAGCAGGGTCCCACCTATTCAAATCAAACTTATTGCCGCCGCAGCCGCAGCCCGGTTGCTCGCTCCGCGCCCAGGGACAGATCAGGCGCCCAGGCGCCGGCGCCAGGGTGTTGCTGGTGATGTTGAAAGCTGCGGGCGACTCGCAATAGACTCCCGTCCAGGTGCGTGTGCCGTTCAAACCCGCTCTCGCCAGCGTATCGAGGTAGCTCACATAATTAAAATCCCGATTCAACACCGCTCCGTAATGTTCGCCGGAAGTAATGAAGAGCGCTGGTTTGCCGCGAAACAGGAAATAGTGGCCGTTTTCTGGATGCAACAAGAGGGGCTGCCCAGCCGGCAAACTGGAGGAACAAAAGCTCCAGAGCACAAAAACTGGAAACAGCTTACAAACAAATCGGGAACATGAACGGCGCAGTGAACGGACGACGAGTTGTGGTTTCATCGCGGTGCATCTTACTGCTGGAATTGCTTTTGAACAGAAGAGAGCGAAGGGCAAAACGGCGCCTGCGTGGCAGAACACGGGCTTTCTTTTTCCTGATTTCTGTTAGATGCTGAATGACGAAGGCAAAACACGCATGAGCGCTGGGCTGGCCATTTTTGTTTGGTTTTTGATCTTCAGCGGCTGTTTTGCCGCGGCGGCGCTCTATGTGATTTTGCGGCTTGTACCAGAGCCGAACCAGGCGGGGATGTGGCGCTGGTTGGGCGCTTGGGCGGTTAAAGGCGGGGCAGTTCCTTTTCTCATTTGGATGCTGATGAACGTGGGTTTGTCGTGGAGCTTGCAGCCTTTTATGCCGCAGGTCCAGGCCGCCCGCAACAGCGGAGGTCCATGGTTTCCGGAATATTTACGGGTGGCTGGCGCCGGCCTGTTCATCATCAGTTCGTATTGGGTCGCGATTACGTTGGGATGGGTATTAGTGAGGGCTGGATTGGCTGCGCCAGAAGAGCCGCGCAAGGACTTTAAGGGCTTATGTTGGACGTGTGTGCTGGGATTGTTTTTCCCCGCCCTGTTGGTGTTGCTGATCGGCGGCTGGGCGAGCTTCGGCCTGGCAGCAGGAGTGGTGCTCATTCCCATGGCCGGGTATGCCCCATCTGTCCTGCACCGGAAAAGAATGCCGCCGATGTACGCGCGAGCCGTTGCCCGAATGAAGTTCGGCAAATACAACGAAGCCGAGCTGGAAATCCTGCGCGAGCTCGAAAAATGCGAAGAGGATTTCGAGGGCTGGATGATGCTGGCGGAGCTATACGCCAATCATTTCGGTGATGTCGCCGAAGCAGAGCGGACGGTGCTGGAACTCTGTGACCAGCCGGGGGTCACTGCCTCCCAGGTTTCCGTTGCCCTTCATCGGCTGGCAGATTGGCAGTTGAGACTCGCCCAGCAGCCGCTGGCGGCCCGGCGGGCGCTCGAAGTGATTTGCAATCGCTTTCCAGGCACGCATCTGGCCCATATGGCTCAATTACGAATCAATCAATTGCCCAAAACCGTCGAGGAACTGCGCGAGCAACGAACTGCCAAACCCATCCCGCTGCCGGCGCTCAGTGAAACGGACCAGCCTCCGAGGCTGGCCGAAACTCCCTTGGAACGCCGCCAGGCAGCCCGCGCGGCCAACGAGTGTGTCCAGCGTCTTAAGGAGGACCCGGACAATGTCCCCGCCAGAGAAAAGCTGGCCCGGATTTTCACCGAACAACTTGAGCGCGCCGATCTCGGGATTGAACAGGTCATGCTACTGCTGAATATGCCCGGGCAGCCGGACGAACGGCGAGCGGAATGGCTGGGTTTGGTGGCCTCCTGGCACCTGCGCTACCAGAAGGATTTTGATACAGGGCGCAAGTTCCTCGAGCGCCTGATTCAAGAGTTCCCCGGCAGCCCACAGGCTTATACGGCGCGGCGCCGACTCAATGCGGCAACCGACGAGCGGCGGCAGAGCGCGAGTTGAATGGGCGCAACGTCTCCAGCCCGCCCTTCCCCACCCTTCCTCGAGCTGCGCAACGCGAGCTTCCGTCTGGGAGACCGCCTCATTTTTGAAAACACCTCATGGAGCTTTCAGCGCCACGAGCACTGGGCCGTTCTCGGCCCGAACGGCTCAGGCAAATCGTTGCTGGCCGATGGCCTTCGTGGCCGCCTGCCGCTGGTTCGTGGCGAGTTGGACTATTACTTCCATCCTCCGCCCGGGCTGAGCCATGAGGAGGCCATAGGGCATGTCTCGTTTGAAGATCGCCAGGCTGATGTTCATGAAACTATCGTTCAATCGCGCTGGAACAGCATCGAGCAACAAGGCGCGCTGAGCGTTGGCGATTTTCTCTCGTACGAGCGCGTGATGGAGATAAACCCATTCGAGGTCATGCCGCAGCGCAACCAGGCGCGGGCCGGTTTTGCGCCCCGGCGCCGCCAGGCGATAGCCCTCTTGCAGCTCGAATCCCTGCTCAACCACTCCCTCCTGTCCTTATCCAACGGCGAGAGGCAGCGCGCGCAACTAGCCCGCGCCCTTTGCCGGCCTTTGCGCCTGCTGATACTGGATGAACCCTTCGTCGGCCTGGACGGCGCAACGCGCCGGCATTTTGGCGAGGTCCTCGAGAATTTAATGGCGTCGCCTCTGCGTATCCTCCTCCTCAGCACGCGCCCGGAAGATTTGCCAAGGCACATTACCCACGTGCTCAGGCTGGATGATTGCCGGGTCATTACATCCGGTCCACGGCTGTCGATGCTTCCCGGTGAGCTTTCCGCACAAATGAGGCAGCCGTTGAAATTGCGAATACGTCCGCGGTCAGCGCCGGCCCGGACATCGGCTTTGGGAAAGCGACGGTTAAACCATCCAGAGCAATTGTTCCGTTTGCGAGACGTCACAGTGGGTTACGGCGAAACGATTATCTTACGCGGCATCAACTGGACCGTTTGGGAAGGAGAGAGCTGGGCGTTGCTCGGGCCGAACGGCTCCGGCAAGACGACCTTGTTGAGCCTGATTCTGGGCGATCACCCCCAGTCTTACGTCAACGACATCTCTGTCTTCGGACGCCAACGCGGCAGCGGCGAATCAATATGGGACCTCAAACGCCACCTCGGCTGGGTCTCACCGGAACTGCACCTGCACTATCCCACCGATGCGACTTGCATGGACGTGGTGGTCTCCGGCTTTCACGAGACCGCCGGTCTTTTCCAAGAGCCGAACAGGATTCAACGCGCTGCCGCGCTTCGTTGGCTGAAGCGTTTTCAACTGATCGACCTGGGACGTGAGCCGCTTTTTGCCCTCTCTGCCGGCTTGCAGCGGATGACGCTCCTGGCCCGAGCTTTGGTGAAACAGCCGCGTTTGTTGATCCTTGATGAGCCGTGCCAGGGATTGGATTCAGCCCACCGGGGGCTCTTCATCCGCACTATCGATGGCCTCATCCGCGGTCGTTTGGTTACCGCCATCTACGTGACCCACCGCCCCGAGGAAATCCCGCCTTCCATCACGCGGGTGATGCGGTTGAGGAATAAGGCTGCAGGGTGATTTGAGGTGCATGCGCCGAGCGCAATTATGTCGCCGAGCGCAATTATTGACAATAAGCGGGATTGAATGTATGCGCTTCTTATGAAACCAGCAGATGTATCGGCGCCTGGTTCATTGAAACGAGGCACCCATGAGGCGCCCGTGGAGGCCCCCTTCGGATTCACGCTGATCGAGCTGCTGGTCGTTATCGCTATTATCGCGATTCTGGCGGCGATGCTTCTGCCTGCATTATCCAAAGCCAAAGTGCGGGCCCAGACCTCTAGTTGCCTGAACGATGAAAAGCAACTGACTCTGGCCTGGATGATGTATGCAGGCGACAACCAGGACAAGCTGGTTAACAACCATACCATGGGCAATGCGGGCTGCGGCCCTTATGCTTGGATTTCTTCAGGCCAAAAGCTGGGCTTGGGCAATTGGACCGGAAATGCGCGCACGGACCCGACCAACTGGGCGATCGTGTTTGGTTTGCTTTATCCTTATAATGGAAGCCCCGGTATTTACCACTGCCCGGCGGACAATTCGGCCGTGAACGGGAACCCAGCGGTTCGCCGGTCGCGGAGTGTCTCGATGAGCACCGGCATGAATTGGGTGGACGAGAATAATTACAACCCGACCAATGGCAGTTTTTTTCGCCTGACGCAGATTTTGAATCCAGGACCGAGTCTGGCCTCCGTGTTCTTGGACGAAGCGGCTAATAGCATCGATAACAACGCACTCGGCATCTACTCTGGCACAACATTGGACCCACTGGGGGGAGTAATTGGCTACTGGAATTTACCCGCCAGCCGCCATAATAACGGCTGTGTTCTTTCCTTTGGCGATGGGCACGCTGAGTACTGGAAATGGCGCGGGCCCTGGATTCTTAATGACAATGCCATCGCTGATTCCGGCGCCGGCAGCATTGGCCCGGGTTGGGGTGCTCCCAGCGATGCCGCCGACCCGGACCTCAAACGGCTCAAACGAACAGTGCCCATCATGCAGTGAGAACGATTGCTTGAAATCTGACTGATGCGCGGCCAATCTGCACCATTAACCACAACACCTATGAAAAATCATATCCCTCATTTGCAATGGTTGAATTCCTTTTGCTTTGAAGCCACAACCGCCGCGCGACACTGGCGCGGCGTGGCGTTGGCCATTCTATTGCTCCTTGCAGGCAAGCTGGAAGCTGGGGCACAAACTTACAGCCTAACCACTACCTGGCAAGCGACCAACGGCACGCCTGGAGCGCACCTGGCCACGGGTGACGTCAACAGAGGGCTGGCTTTCAGTGTGCTCTCCAACCAGGTGTTTGTCGCCAACAAAGGAGTGACCGGCTCGGGAACGACCCCAGCCATTGATGTGTTCGATGGAGCCACGGGAAGTTTGGTGGGCAACGCGGATACGACCGGTATTTCTGGCGGAACTTTTTGGCTGGACCAGGTCGCGGTCGCCGACGACGGGGTGTTTTATGGCGCCAACCTCACGACGGCGGTCGGATCGACCGCTTACCGGCTTTATAGGTGGCCGAGTTGGATGACCGTGCCTGCCAATGTCTTTGCAGGGGACCCGACAGGGGGCGCTACGATAGGCAAACGCATTGGCGATAACCTGGCTGTCACGGGTGCCGGAACCGCCACCCTCATCCTGGCTCCAGTGGAAAGTGGCACTGTCCCGACTACCAACGTCGTCTTGTTCAGCACCCTGGATGGTACCAATTTTAATCCGACCCTGGTGAACATATCAGGATTGCCTCCCGCCACCGGAGGGCCGGTCTTCGGTATTGCATTTTTTACAAACAACACCTTTCTCTTCAAACCAAATGGCGCCGCAATTTACCTGGTCCAGTTCCCAGTGGATTTCGCAAGCCAATCCAGCCCGGTGACGGCAACCGTTGTGGCGACCAATGCCTTCAGCGGAAACAATTTGATTTTATCGTTCGATAGCGTGTCGAGGTTTCTGGGAGCAGTCACCCCGGCCAGCAGCGGGACCACCCTGGTCAACCTTTACACCTTGCAGGATTTCGTGCAGGGGCTCAATTCTGTGGCCTCGACCAATTTTGCTTCTCCCAACGCAAATGGCAATCTCACCGGAGGCGCAGCGCTTGGAGGACAGGGGAAGACCAACTTTATCTATGCACTGGATACGAATAACGGCTTGGTGGCTTCTCGCGTCAATTTCACAGCGGCCGCTGTCGCCCCGGCGATTACGACCGAGCCGGTGGGCGGAACGGTTTACACCAACGCCCCCTCGTTCACGTTTACCGTTGCCGCCAGCGGCTCGGCGCCGCTCGCTTATCAATGGCAGTTCAATACTGTCAGCAACGTGGCGAGTGCAGCAAATATCAATGGCGCCACAAATACCTCTTACACACTAACGTATCCGCCGACCAGTGCCTCCGGCTGGTATGACGTCGTGGTCACCAACCTGGCGGGGGCAACCTCGAGCATCCCGGCCCAATTGATAGTCGTACCTCCGGCTTCCAGCGGCGTAGTAACCCAATTATGGAGTTTGGCGCCGGGGTTCAGGCCCTACCTGGGTGGGGCGGATACGTATGATACTCGCGGGCTTGCCTATGACGGCGCCAGCAACACTGTCCTTGTGGCCGACAAAAACATCGCCAACTTTGGCGTCTTTGTTCTGGACGGGGATACGGGAGCCGACTTATTCGCGTTGAATACTCTGGGCATAGGCCAGCCAGGCAACCAATTTGATTTAGACCAGGTTGGCGTAGCCGATGACGGCGTGGCATACGCCGGCAATCTGACCCTCGCCGGCAGTGGCGCAAATTTTGGCCTGGTCAGTTGGCCTTCGGTGAGCGCCAGTGCGGCTCCTTATCAGGCCTACGCGGGCGACCCGGGCAACGGTTCAGAAGATCGGTGGGGCGATACCATGGCTGTTCGCGGAGCGGGGGCGAGCACGGAGATTCTTTTGGGTTCTTATTCGGGGTTTGGCGGGGGACCCGCGACGAATGTCGCCTTGTTGACGACGAGCGATGGGCAGAACTTCAGCGCCACGACTCTGGCCATTTCTAATGTCCCCGCAGGATTCTCGAGCCTGGGGATTGCCTTTGGGGCCGGAAACACATTCTGGGCGAAGAGCCCCGGCTATGACCTGCGGCAGATCGCCTTCGACCAAGTTGCGGGGACAGGGACCGTTGTGGCGGATTACCCGGCGGCGACCAGCGGTATTTCGAGCTTCTCGTCGATGTCTTCCATCGGTTTGGACGCCATGCACGGAATCCTGGGCGGCATTACTTTCAATGACGTTCCCAATGATCTGGCCTTGTACCAGATCAGCACAAACGGCATTCCACCGTATCTCTTTGATCAGGACTTTTTCCCGTCCCTGAACGGAAACGTTCAGGAGAACGGGGTTACGGTCATCCGATTTCCCCGAATTTATGCCCTCGACGTCAACAATGGAGTCCTAGCCCTGAGTTATGGCGTGCCGCCCCCCCCGCCCCTGCCGCCCTTCAGTATCAGCGGAATCATCAAAGGGGTTAGTGTGACCTTAACGTGGCCAAGCTATTCGGGGCGCTCTTATCAGGTAATGTATAAAAACGCGCTCACGGACCCATCCTGGACCGCTTTGGGCGCGCCGATTGTCGCAACCGGGACTACCAGCTCGTTCACGGATACCTCGGCTGGAGGGGCGGCGCGTTTCTACCGGATTCAAGGCCAATAGCCGCTAAGCGCCTGTTTTTGAAATTTGTGGGGGCCTGCGGCGAGGATTCTCGGCCGGCCCGAGGCGTGGCAGCTCCCGTGGCGGGAGCGCTCCCCATTTCAACTTCATGTTGCGGCTTAGAGCCTCAGGAAAACCTTGCGGCGATAAAGCACCCGCACAAACCAAAAGGCAAGAAATAGCCCAACAACTGAAATCATCAAGTCTCCCATCCCTTTCGCGAGATGCGCGTCTAACAAGGACCTTACATCGCCTCCAGTCAACCGCTCTGCCAGCCTGCGGAAGCCGCCCAGCATATTGCTGGCAAGATAAACTGTAATCGAGTTCATTCCCATCCAAACAAAGGGCTGACACCAGCCACGCGCCCGCCAGACATCCACCGCCAGATAGAATAAGCCAAGCAGTACCGCGCTATAGCCGCCCGCAACCAGCACGTAGGAAGAAGTCCAAATCTTTTTAATCACGGGGAATTGCAGACCCCACAGCCATCCCAAAGCCGCGCTCGCAATGCCAAAGCCGAGCAGTAACAGGACCTTGCGATTATCCGAGACGTTCTGACTTCTTAGAAGCAATCCGCCAAACATACCCAGCAGGCAGGTCCCTATCGCCGGGATCGTGCTCAGCAGACCCTCTGGATCGAAGAACGTGTCGTACTTGCGCCCTGGGAGGTACTGGAAATCAATATGGTCCGACAGGTCCAAACCCTTGTCGAACTTCCCTGTGACCCGCCGGGTTGTGCCATAAAACATCTTTTCGGCCGCAGCATAGGCTGGACTGTTCTTCACCGCTGACGGGTTGGTGTCTTCAAGGAACAGCGCCGCGGTATTGGTATGACCTGCGCGTTCTGCCAGGTTTGCCAGGTTCTCTTTTGTGAGTTGAATATCGCGAATCGGCACGAAGGTCATCAGCGCCCAGTAACCCAACAGCAGCCCGGCGCAGATGCCCGCCAGCACGCGCGGTTTAAAAAAGCAAAACAGCAAGCCTGCAAAGAAATACGCCAGCGCAATTCGGTTGAGCACACCCATTAAGCGCATGTCCGGCCAAGGCCGTGAAAATCCGCCTGAGTAGAATAATCCAATCAGAAACAGCAGAATACCACGGCGAAAGACCCGCTTGAGCGCCTCGGCGCTCCCGGCCCGTTCGATAATGTTAGTGAGAGAAAAAACAAGTGAGACGCCGGCAATGAAAACGAACAGCGGAAAGATTAGGTCGTAAAAATGGAATCCGCGCCATTCCGCATGTTCCAGTTGGCCCGCCAGAAAAGCGGCTGGTTTGCTGCCGGTCATCCGGTTCAGCGCATAGACCAGCGAGTCGGCGCCAATAATCCAAAACATGTCAAAGCCGCGCAGCGCATCGACTGACATCAAGCGCTCCCGCTTCGGCGCGCCTTCGGCGGGCTTTTCCGAGGCAGGCTGGATTTGAGCAACTGTGGTCATAAGGGGAGGACCAACGGGGCAGCAGAAAGCCCTGCATCCCGGCTCACGCTGAATGCCCAGCCCTGAGAGCAGGTCGGCTCGCCTTACAAGGCGCTTCTGCCCGCAGCTTTTGCTCTGCGCCAGCGCGCCCTGGCCATTGCGGCAAGTCTTGCCCTAACCGCTGGGCTCATTCTTCTTTTGGCCTTCCGGGCCGGTGCTGCTAATCCGCGTTCAGCCCTCAGTTTGGCCCATCTAGCCGTCGCAGCGGCTGCTATCCGCGCGCGGCCGGCAGCGCTCATTCTGCGCTTTTTCGGAGCCGCAGTGATAGCTGTCGTCCCATCGTGTGTTGGAGCGCCAAGAATTTCGCTGAGCTGGGTTCGGAGCGATTCAATGCGCTCTTGAAGGTCCGCTGCCCGGCGAAGTTGTTGTGCCGATAAGTTCATGATTGATTCCATAAGTCCTTAGCATGTGGCTGGACGCGCGGAGAAGTCAAGTGCGCTCGGCGGGGCGCAGCAATTCTCATTTTGGAGCCGCCGCCGCATAAAATGCGAATTGCGGGAGGTGCGAATGAATCCTGCACCGTGTTTTGCTGTGGGCGAGTTTGGCGTCCGCTCAAGGATAGCCAAGAAGTCTTGAAAAAGCCTCTTCCTGGCAGGGAAGGTGCACCGTGAGCGCAACAGTTCTACGCGAAAAACGGCAGACCACCTTGCCTCTTGAAGTGGTTGAGGCAGCGGGACTCAAGCCAAATGACCAGGTGGACTGGCGGTTTCAGGACGGGGAGATACGAGGACGGAAGCTCGAGCCGGTCAAGCCCGCTCCGATCCTCAAGCCGCTACGGCTAAAGGGCCGACTGAGGCCGCCTCCGGGCTTCAAGCCATCCCCCCAGACGGTTGCGGCCGCTATCCGGGCCGACCGGGACGCCAGATGAGGCGTTACTGGGACAGCTCTGCATTGCTGGACTAGTGAGACTTCCATACGCCCCCACCGTTTTAGACCTCTGCCCGTAATATCGCCAGCGGAGGATGATTCAATATACCGCGGCTGACGAGCAAACCCGTAGTGACTGTGATTGCCGGGACGAGCACCAGCGCAATTGCCAGCGGCAATACCGCTATGGCAAAGGGCGTTTTGAAAACAAACAGGGCCAGCGCCCACGCGGCCAGAACGGCCAGCAGAATGCCGGTCAGGGCTGCCAACAAACCGAGCGACAGATACTCCACCAGCAGAATGTTTAAAATCTGCCTTCGCGGGGCGCCGAGCGTGCGCAGCAGCACGCTTTCCTGAATGCGCTGGTAGCGGCCAGTAACCAAGGCGCTGACAAGCACCAGCAAACCGGTCAGCACGGTGAACATTGCCATGAACCGCACCACAAATGAAATCTTCCCCAGAATGGAATCGATGGTCCGCAGCACCAGCGTCAAATCAATGATCGACACATTTGGAAATGCCTTCACCACTTCGCGCTGCATTTTGGCGGAGGCATCGCTCGAGGGAACGCGCGTGACGAGCACATGCATGGCCGGCGCGTCTTCAAGGGCGCCACGCGGAAAGACTACGAAGAAGTTTGGCTGAATGCGCCGCCATTCCACCGTGCGCAAACTGGCGACTCGAGTAGTGACCGGGACGCCTTGCACGTCGAACTCCAGTTCGTCCCCCAGCCCGACGCCGAGGTCCTTGGCAATGCCGTCCGCCAGCGAAACCGGGATGATGGGCGTGCCATTCATCACGCTGGGAATAAATCTCCCGGCGATGATCCTTTCGCCGTCGCGCAAGTGATCGCTGCTGGTGCTGCGATATTCGCGGCGAAATGCCCAACGATTCCGCTCTCGATGTTTGTCCCCCATGATGGATTGAATGGACTGTCCGTTGATCGCGCTCAGGCGCATTGTGATGATGGGCAGTTCATCCAAAACCGGCAGATTCAGCGAGTGGACCATGCGCATCACCGCTTCCTTCTGGGACGGCTGGATGTCGAACAAAACGGCGTTGGGCTGTAGCTTTCCGGTGGAAGAAACCAACTGTGCCAGCACGTTTCGTTGAACCAGGTACAGGCTCACCAGCAGGAACGTTCCCAGGCCAAGCGAAAGCAATAGCAGCAGCGTGCGGTTGTTTGGGCGGTGCAAATTGGCAATACCTTGCCGCACGGAAAACGGTAGCGCGCCAGGGACGAACCTTCGCGCCCCAAAAATTAGAACCCTTGCCACAACCGTCAGAGCCAGGAACGCCCCCCCAAGACCGGCGGCGAATCCAAGTCCGATGCGCCAATTGCGGGTTTGCGAAAGGGCAAAGGCAATAATGGCTGCTGCCAGACAGGCGCCCGCCAACCATTGCAACAGGTCTGGTCGCGGACGCTGTGGTTCGAATGAAACTCGGATTGCCGCAAGCGGTGAGACGCGCCGCACACTCAGAAGCGGTAGCAGGGCAAAAATGACGCAGATGCCGAATCCCACGGCCATGGCGCGCCCGACGGCAAGCCATGACGTATGAAACTGGAAGGCAAATGGGATGAAGTCCGCCAGCACTCTGGGCAGCAAGGCTTGAATAGAAATGCCAAGCCCCGCGCCCGCCACCGCCCCGAAAGCGCCCAACGCCATGCCTTGCGCGAGATAAATCGCAAACGTCTGCGCGATAGACCCGCCCAGGCAGCGCAGGACCGCCACCGTGCCGAGCTTTTGCCTGACGTGCGCATGTATCGCACTGGCGACGCCTACCCCTCCAAGCAGCAGCGCCACAAATCCAACGAGATTTAGAAAATGATAGAGGTTGTCCATCGCCCGGCCCAATTGGCGCTTGCGTTCCTCGACCGTATCAGGCCGGAGACGAAGCCTTTCGAGCTGCGGGCGGATTTGGCTCACCAGTTCAGACACATCGGTGGCAGGAGGAAGTTTGAAATAGAGCCGATACTGCGCCAGACTGCCTTCGCGCAGCAACCCGGTCTTCGGCAGGTCATCCATCGAAAAATACACCCGTGGCGCGATGGCTGAGAGCGCAACAGCTTCTCCGGGGATTTTTTCCAGCCTGCCAACGACATGGGAAACAAGGTTCCCAATACGCAATTCATCGCCGAGGTGAGCGTCGAATTGGGTCAACAGGGTTTGTTCAACCAGCGCGCCTCTGTTTCGCTGGCGGAATGCCATGGCCGCTTCCGGAGGTTCCGCCTCGAATTGCCCATAAAATGGAAAACCGCCTCTTAACGCGCACGCCTCCACCAGGCGCGTCCCGCCGGTGCGCGGAAAATAAATCATCGTAGTGAATGAAATCTCGCGTGATTGTTCTCCGGCGATCTTTTGGAATAACTCGTCGTCCTCCTGGGTGAATGGGTCGCGCGAACTGATCACAAGGTCGGCCCCGAGCAGCGTTTTGGCCTGCTCTTCGATGGCGCGGTTGAGGTTGACTCCCAGCGACCCAATGGCCGCCAGGGCCGCGATGCCCAGAATGATCGAGCAGGAAAAAAGCAGGAGCTTTTTGCGGCTGGTCCGGCTGTCGCGCCAGGCCATCTGCCAGGTCCAGCGCGAAAACAAGTGGCTGAAGAGATTGCGTGAGGAGGTATTCAAATCAGTCTCCGTTCACCATCACACCGCCCTTGAGCCGAATAACCCGCTGGGCCCGTTTGGCCAGTTCGAGATCATGCGTCACGAGCACCAGCGCTGTGCCCGAACCGGTATTGAGCGCAAATAAATTCTCGATCACGAGCTTTCCGGTTTCGGCATCGAGATTGCCCGTTGGTTCGTCGGCAAACAGAATCTTGGGGCGGTTGATGAATGCGCGCGCCAATGCCACCCGTTGTTGTTCCCCGCCGGAAAGTTGCGCCGGATAATGGCCAAGCCGTTCGCCCAGACCCACGCGCTTGAGCAGGTCCACCGCCTGGGCGCCCACGTGGCTGCCCCCGCGCAATTCCAGGGGCACCATCACGTTTTCGAGCGCCGTTAGCGTCGGAATAAGCTGAAAGGTTTGAAAAACAAACCCGACAAGTTCGTTGCGCACGCGGGCGCGCCCATCTTCATCCAGCGCCGCAAGGCGAATGCCATCCAATTCCACCCTGCCCGAAGTGGGCTGGTCGAGACCGGCGCACAGGCCGATAAGGGTGGTTTTGCCGCTGCCCGAAGGACCGAGGATGGCGCACGACGAGCCCTCGCCGAGGGAAAAGCTAATGCCCTTCAGGACTGTGAGCGTGCGTCCCCCGCTGGGATAGCTCTTGGTCAGCCCGGACACCTCAAGAATCGGTTTTGGATTCACTGTCTCCTCAATACATTAGCCCTTTGGCGCGTCAAATAGCATTGTGTATCCTGACTCGTCTGCTGGTTGAAACGTATTTCCAGAAACGCGCCCCTTTTGGCGTCACGACTTCATCCCGCATTCCTTGCGTTCCTTGCGCTCTTTTGCGGCTAATAATGTCCTCTCTGTGTTCCTTCGCGGGCAATTTCCGTATTCCGCGGTTCAAAAAAATAAGGGTCCGGCGCTAATACTTTTTCTTCATCTTGATTTTGGCTTTTATCAACCGTACATCGACTGACATGCGAGCATTAATGACGCGGCGGTTCGGGCCAATGCTTTTTTGGGCAGCGCTGTTGGCCGCATCTCCGCCGCCTTCCACCCCGGCTTGGGGCGGCATTCCTCAAAATCTGCCCGAACACAAAACAATCGTTGTGCTCGGCGACAGTCTTGCCGCCGGGCTTGGAGTGGACCCTTCGCAAGCCTTTCCCGCGCTGTTGCAGGACAAAATTGACGCCGCGGGTTGGAACGATACCGTTATTAACGCCGGCGTCAGCGGCGACACCACCGCCGATGGCCTGAGCCGAATCAACTGGCTGCTCAAACGAAAAATAGACGTGCTCATCCTCGAACTGGGCGGCAACGACGGCTTGCGCGGTATTCCGGTTTCGTCAACAAAAACCAATCTGCAATCCATTATCGACCGATTGAAGGAAAAATATCCGCAAGCCAAAGTCATCCTGGCCGGATTGCAGGCCCCGCCCAACATGGGCCAGGACTACACGACGCCGTTCAGGAATATATTCCCGGAACTCGCCAAAGAGAATGGCGCCGCTTTGATACCGTTCTTGCTGCAAGGCGTGGGCGGCAAGCCCGCCTTGAACCAGCCGGACCATATCCATCCCACGGTCGAAGGCCACAAGATCGTTGCCGAGAACGTTTGGAAAGTGCTCAAGCCGGTCCTGCTGAGGGACACGAACTGACAACACAGGATCGGATAGCGGCCGCTGACATTCGATTTGTCTCTGAGCAAACCGGCTGAAACCCGTTGATATTTAGACACCGCTCTGGCATTCTCAGGGTGAATGAATACGGAACACCTTGAAAACCCCAATAAAGCTGAGGCGAAAGTCGCCATATCATACGTTCGGTTCAGTAGCAGAAAACAGCGGTTTGGCAAGTCGGTTGAACGCCAGCTTGATGAAACACGGGCATTCTGCCAGGAGCACAAGTTGAACCTGGACGAAAGCCGCTCAATAATGGACCCGGGCCTGTCCGCATTCCGTGGAGCCAACACGGCGCAAGGCAATCTTGGAACGTTCATAAGGGCAGTCAAGGCTGGAAGGATTGAAGTCCCGATTGTGCTTTGCGTGGAAGCCCTTGACCGCATCACCAGACAAGAGACAACCGAAGCCGTGCATTTGCTTACAGAACTTCTGTTGCTCGGGGTGGAAATCGGACTGGTGTCGGATGACAAAATCCTTACTCACGCTGCCGTCAAGAATAGCCCCGTTGAACTGATTGTTGCGACTACCTACTTGATACGGGGATATGACGAAAGCCGAATGAAGTTCAGACGCACCAGCGATGCTGTAAAGCGAATGATTGCAACCGTGAAGCAAGGCAAGCCGTGTCAACTTGGTGGATACCTCCCGCCCTGGTACAGGTTCGACAAAGAAAAGAACCGTTTCGTTCGGGATGACGCTAAAGCTGCAATTGTCAAGAGGGTTTTTGATGCTTATCTGAACGGCAAGGGCACTACTGCCATTGTAAAGGACTTGGTAGGGTATAAAGTCCCAAAGTGGAATGACACTAAAGACAGACACGCCCCTTGGCGTGCTGGCGGTGTTCGCTCAATGCTCCGCAACAAACAAGTCATAGGCACGTTGACCCTTGGCGGGGTTGAATATCCGAACTATCTAAAGCCCATTGTCCCCGAAGCCGACTTCAACAAAGTTCAAATGATGCTGGACAAGAACACCACCAGGCACGGCAAGCACGATGCACGGATAAACAACCTGTTCAATGGGCATATCTTCTGCAAATCGTGCCGCAAGCCGTTAGGTGTCCACAAGTCAAGTTCAGCGAACTACTACCATTGCTTCAACGCTCGTGATTACGGGTGCCAGGACAAAAAGTATGTGAAAGCCGATGACGTAGAGCAATGGGTGTTCGGGGTGTTGTTGAAGAAAGCCCCGAGCATCCTGCGTGCGGAAAAGGATACAAAGACAGCCCGAGAGATAGACCGCTTGGAAACGGAACTGGCGTCCATCCGAAAAAAGCGAAAGAACACCCTCATATTGCTGGAGGATGACACAACTAACACGGATGACTTGAAGCCCATACTTGCCGACTTGAAGACACGGGAGAGAGATACGGAAAAGGCTTTGCGGGAAGCCAGAGTAAAGCACTCCGAACGGAAGACAGCCCCGAAGAACTTGGCTGTCTTTCTTCAACTTATCGCAAGGGACTTGAGAGACCAGACCATACGCCAGCAAATCAAGGCATTGGTCCCCACTTTCTTGAAGCGGGTTGAAATCGAGTTGGAAACCGATACGGTTAGGGTTCAACTCCTGAATGGCGCTTGGCTCGGCGACTATATGACCGATGAACAGGCGGAGGAAGCAGGTCTGTAACCCAGTTTGCCTATCTTCCCCACTACCCTGGGCGGCTGGGAGTGTGTCTGAACAATCGAAGGTCACCTTCCCGCTCGGGGTGCCCATAGCCGTTTAACAGGCGGGGCCAGATTCTCATAGGCGGCGACATTTGCATACGTATGGGGAGCAACCGTGGCAGTTCGATAGCCCCATTCCGAGTCGGCTCGGCAACCAGCCGAAAATATTTCTGCATCCTTCGGCGGCGGCGTTGTATTTATTCCTGTAGCCAAGGAACACTCTCACGCAATTGGAGTTACGGCTGACGGCATCACCCGCTGCGAGTTCGAGCGGTGGAATCCAGAAGAGGGGCCATCCGTGAGCGGGTCAACTCGGGCCTTGCGGCGGCGAAAGCCAAGGGCGTGACGCTGGGCCGACCCGCTACCCTTCAGCGTCGGCGCGCCGACGTATTGGAACTACGGGAGCAAGGCAAGGGCATCCGTGAAATCTCTCGGGAGTTAAGAATGCCCGTCTCCAGCGTATTCAAGTTGCTCAAGGCGAAGGCCGTGGTAAAAAGGATACGGAAATGAAGACCGAGATAATCAGAGACGCCAGCGGCAAGACGATTGCCTATCAGCAGCAGGTAAACGACTATCGAGAGACCATCACGGACCCCTCAGGTTCGTTGTTGGGCTGGTACGCCCCCCCCGAAGAACGCACACACGCAGCGGCAGGGTCATCAGCAACAGCGGGGACGTTCGGGCCTCCCTGATTCCGAGAGGCGAGAAATGAGCCAGCCATCTTCGTTCTGGTCTCGGTCCTACACGGTGACCTGCCTGTTGGGTTTTCTGCTGTCGCCTGTCGGGGCATGGGGCCAAGCCACGGTTAACAAGTCGCTTTCGCCCGGTGGCACGAACGGCGTTGAACCTTGGCCAACTTTGGTGGCGGATTACGTCCCATCTCTGCACGGTCAGCCTTGGCCTTCCCTGCCGACTGTTCGCTACGTCGAGATAGACACCAACTTGAACATTTGGGGCCATCCCGCATTCCCAAAGAAATTCCCCACAATGCAGGAAGTCCATGACCCAGATGCAGATTTTGCTACCGTGGTCGTGCGGTTACCGAACGGCGAGGTTTACAAAACTTACAACGATTTTGTTCTTGGCCCTTACTTGGCTGCGGTGTATTCGGGCGATTTCAACGGTGATGGCGTCCCAGACTTCTTTGCGATAAAGCCGACAACAGCCTGCGGCATTGGTGGAGAGCAGGCTCTAGGCGTGTTCGCCTTCTCAGAAGGAACAAACGGGTATCGGTTTACGAGAGTTCATGGTTGGGGGTTGGGGCGTCATTCTTTGGTGATAGACCCGACCACCAAAACATTCCGATTCATGCACACGACGTTTTGTCCTGCGAAGGGTAAAGAGGGTCGCTATCACGCGTTTTGGGTGCATCGGTTTTTTGAGTGGGAAAATGGTTCGATGCGTTTGGATGAGCATCATCCTCCTATCTGGGTTCAATACTTGTTTCGACCTAACCATGAGCCCACGAAGCTCCTGACAGAGCAGATGAAGGCAAAGGCATGGGCGGCGGAGCGGGACAGGCTTGATTATATCGAATGGTAGCCCCTCCGTGGAGACTGGCATCCGAGGGGCAGCCACGCTCTGGTTAAGCCGATGTTGTGACCAGGAGCCAGACAATGGCATGACAGCCGACCTTGCGGTGTTCTTCCGCTGTTGATTTGTTCGATGGCTCCCGAGCGGTGTCTAATGGACAACTGGAAGGCTCCGATCCGCTGCACCTCCGATTGGGGGGTGTCATGTTGCTCCTGCCGCGGGCCGGCCGGCGAAGAACCTGGCGAGTGATAGGCTCGATTCAACCTTGACCATCCGGGTTGACTTCGTAGGCTGGGCACGTGAATCAGAACGCTCCCTTCCAGGATATTCCTCCCGTTCCGCCGCAATATAAAGATCGCCACACCGGTCTTGTAGTCTTTGGCATCCTCGAAATCGTGCTGGGAGCCCTGTGCTTGCTGATGGTCGGTTTTATGGTTCTCGGACAATTGATGCTTTCTCGAACATCGGGCGCGCTCAACAGCAGAATACTGCTTCCCGGCATACTTGTTTACGTAGGGATGGCTGCCGTCTTTGTGTGGCTCGGCGTTGGCTCCATCCAATGCCGCCGCTGGGCGCGGGCACTGCTGCTGATACTTGCCTGGGGCTGGTTATGCGTCGGTGTGATAGCCGTTCCGTTGATGGCCTTTCTCATGCCCCGCATCCTCCGTGCCTCAGCCGCCACTGGCCCTGCATTGCCCCCTGTAGCGCTCGTCGTCATTGTCGTTGTCCAGATGGTGTTCCTCACGGTGTTCATGTTGGCGCTGCCAGGGGTACTCGTATTCTTTTACCAAAGTTGCCACGTGAAGGCCACGTGCGAGGCGCGCGATCCGTTGCGCCGCTGGACCGATGCCTGCCCGCTGCCTGTGCTGGGGGTTGCGTGCTTTCTGTGGCTGGGTTCTGTCTCAATGCTGTTGTTCCCGTTAGCCTACGGCGGTGTGCTGCCGGTTTTCGGAACAATCGTTTCACGTCTGCCGGGAACACTGCTAGCACTCGTCCTGGCGGGCCTTTGGTTTTGGCTTGGCCTGCTGTGGTATCGGCTCAAAATCGCCGGATTGTGGGCGCTGGTGGCCGTTCTGATCGTCTTCGGCCTCTCAAATGTTATTTCCTTCCTGCACCTGGACATCCTGGAGCTGTATCGAAGGATGGGCTACCCCGAGGCGCAAATTGACCTTATCCGCCGCCAGGGATGGATTTCGAGCAAGTTCATGTTGTGGAACTCTGTGCTTTGGATGCTCCCGGTTCTGGGTTATCTGTTTTGGGTCAAACGCTTCTTCCGCCCTGTGTCGCAGGTTGAAAGTGGCCAAGGGCATTGAAGGAAGCCATGCAGGACAGTCGTGCCTGGCGCCGTAGGTGACCCTGTGTCTCTGGCGAAGTCGAGGAGGATTTACTTTTGCCGTCAAGAGAATCTTCACGGATGACAGTATGGCGGGGTTGTGTTGCGGAAGTAAACCAGTTTTCGGGACCATTCCGTGCGGGCGCAGTTCGTTGCGCTAAGCGTCGGGGTCAAACCGTAGGTCGTTCCAGACGCATCACCCAATTGAACAAAGTCTCGCGTTCGTCAACGAGTGAGATTATCTGCAATGCCCCATGGACGCCACTGACTGAGCCCAATCTGACGACGGATGCCTAGCATCTCCCGCGCGAACGCTCCAACCCGAGCTCAGCAACAAATCCCGTTTGCACGGCCATCTTTTTCAGCGCAGTCAACGCCAGGTTCCACACCATCGAATCGCAGACGTAGATTTATCCGCCCTCCCGTCAGCAGGTTCGGATTCTCGTGTCTCTGGTCTGTGGCCTCTGTGGCCCTGCGCCGATTGCTTTTCCCAGTACACTGGTTTAGCCTGCTCCATCAATGCGTAACCGCGCTTCTGCTCACGCCCTCCATTGGATTTCCCGGCAGGACACGATGCCCTCGAATGAACCGCAACTCGCTCCAGAAGCTTGGCGCCTGGCTCGGGCGGCATCGACTGCTGTTGGCGGTGGTGCTGATCACCCTGCTGGTGCCCTTGTTTACAACGATGGAGCACGTGCGTTAAAGCGCTTTGCGCTCCGCCACGGTGGACCGCCCCAGTCGCTCGATGCTCTCGCGCCTGAATTCCTTCGCTCCATCCCGGTGGACTACATGGATGGCAAGCCAATCAAGTTTCGTCCGCTCCCCACAGGCGGTTTTGTGCTCTATTCAGTGGGTGAAGACGGCAAGGACGATGGTGGCGATGCCAGCTTGCGTCCGGGCAAAACCAACTCACGAATGATTTGGGACCGCAACGATGCGGTTTGGCCCGCCCCGGCTACGGCCAAGGAGCTGCAGGCTTATCGCGCCGAATCCACAAAGTGACCTTTGCGGCGAACGGGCGCCTTGAACGAGTGTCGAGTCGATAGGTGGGACGATGCTTATCCTCTGACCGAGCCTCTGCTGCCTCTGCTCCCGGCGGTTGAATTAATCGATGGTCTAGATCGCGGGCACCATGCATCAGCCGGATTGCCTGCCGGCAGCCTAAACCTTAAGGCCTGACCGCGCAAGGACCTGCGGTGTTGGCGGTGTTGGCCTCTGCCTCTGTATTTTGGGCCCCGCTTGCGGCTCTTTTCCAAACCTCTGTATCTGCGCGCCTCTGTGGTTTGATACCACCTCGAATTCGACGAGAGATATCTCTGGGACTGAAATCGCCCGGATGAATCGCGCTTTCAGCGCTCGGGGATATCTTGTAACGCCTTGGAACGTCTTGTAACGCCTTTGTAACGCCCTTGTAACGGTTTGATCTTCATAATGCCTCGGTTTTATGCGGGTTGTAACGGTGTAACGCCCTGTAGCACCTAAACACTCCCCCCTCCCCTCTCCCTTCCCTGGCTATCCACTTTTTGGACACTCTCAGCCTTCCTGTAGCCAGACGTCACCTGTTGTCACCAATGGTCACCAATGGTCACCACAAATCGCCTCCCCTCTCTCGCCGACCCGAACCGGGTGCCCCCGAAAAAAAATCCATTCTCGACCTGCCTCCTTTGCAGGCCGGATGCCCTCACGCAGCGAAAACTCCTGCTCCCAGGATAGCCACAAATGCCAGAAGCTGAAGCTTAGCTGCGGTTCCGCTGTTGAGAGTTTGATCCGAAACGGCTGCAGGCCTGGCTTCAAAAGGAAGCCTGGCGGCCTTCAATCGCTTCACCGCTGCCCTAACAGTTCCCAGGCAGCATGAGCCCTGTGGATTGCGCACTTCGCAAGCGCAGTCCCCTGCCCTGACTCTCGACGCGATGCGTTGCGCGATATCGCAATCGCCGGTTGCATCGATTTCCTCAATCACCATCGCTTCGGTAAAGCCAAAACAATAGCAGAGCATAACGGGGTCCTCCGTCTCCTTGAGCCCAACCCGCACCCGCAAGTCGCCTTTACTGAATCGTTCGCCATCCGGATGGAAGTAAACCGTTCCACAGTTTGGTGAAGGGCAGAAGAGGAAGCCGGGCCTACTGGCAACGTCGAGAAAGCTCGGTTTCACGATGTGCTTGAGAGTGATTGTTGCGACTCGGGTCCCCAGGTCGCTGCATTCAGGGCATTTGCCGGCCCTGCTGGCTGCCGGGGTCTCTGGATTATTTATGCAGCAATTCGACATAAACCCATACAGACCCATCAAGGCTCGTCCCTATTCGGGCGAAAGCCCTTCAAAGCCTCCTGCAATTGACTCACCTCTTGTTCATTGAGGTACTGCCGGCATATCTTCAGGATTTCTTTCTCAGTCGAATCCCGGTCCGGCAACCCACCCGTCAGCCGGCGTGTGAGAATCTCGGTGAATTGCTGCTGCATGGCTTTGCTGTTTGGACCGGTTAACGTGACCACGGTGCGAATCTTTCGAATCAATCTGCCCGCCATAATTCCGGCTTCTTCCTCGCTAAGGCGGTCCACGCCGGCGCCGCGATACCAGGCATTTCCGGACTGAAAATCTTTGAGTGCCTGTTTTTCAGCATCCCCGGTAAGTTTCTTCGCCGTCATCTCTTTTTGCTCAAGAATCGCCTTGAGCGTTTTGGCCCGCTCTCGGGCTTTCGATTGCTCGTTCCAGACAACAGCCAAAATGGTTCCCGCGCGGTTTAGCCATGCTTCCGACACGACACCGCTGTGCTCGAGGCTGAGCAGGAGCGGCTTGGAGGCGCTGCCGCAGCCAATTTGTGGCGCTGCAGGACACACCAGAGGCACCTCGTAAAAGCTAACCCGATCGGGGTTGAGCATTCCTCTTTCATGTTCGGAGCTTGTGGCTGGGGCGGAACTTTGGGCTATGTCCGCGCAGAGGGCTGTCTGAAAGCAAGCGAGATAAGTTGATGCGGCAACGAGCACCGCACGCATGACGGCTGTTCGATATTTGTCTTTCATTTTATTACGGGGTTGTGGGCTCAGCTTTGAACCCGGTTTCATCGATTAGGTTCATTATATTCCTGGCGGTAACTTCGGCGGGATTATAGCGCACCACGGCTGCCTTGGTGCGGAATGTCACGATTGCGTTCTGAATGCCCGTTTGGCGCAGTTTGTTTTGAATCAGTATCGCACAGGCATCGCAGTCCATCAATGGGACTCTGACGCGAAGGGTGGCGAGTTGCGAAACGGGCATTCCGGAAGAAATTTGCGTTCGAGATTCAAGGTGCTGGGCAACGGCTCCGAACCAGTTCGGAAAAGTCGCAGTAGCAAGAACGAACACCGTTGTGAACCAAAGAATGATCCTGGTCCATTTCACGGTTGGTTTTATCGCGCAGCGCCAGCTTTCACAAGCTGCATTCGTTGGCTTGCGGTAGGTCTGATACCAGGCGAGAGCGAGCAGTGCGAACGTGACTCCCAGAAAGGCCGGCCGCCACTTCGTCAAGAACGACGCGCCCGCAAATCCTGCCCACCCGAACGCCAACGTCGCCAGTGGCCCAAGGCAGCAAAGGGATGCGGCTACTGCGGAAACCGCGCTGCCTCCCACGAGAACGCCTTGTCTCTTCGCTTTTTTTGACACTAGAACCTGCCTTCCAAATGTTTCAGCATCGGACACTCGATTCCGTTGGAGCGCGCGTCGCATTCCCGGGCGAGCTTCGCCAGCGCTCGGCTCATCCGGCGCAACGAACGGATGCGCGCCTTAATATCAGTGATTTTCGCGTGCGCCCGGGAACGGACCTCTGCACAGGACGTTCTGCGATTCGTCCGCAATGCTAACAGGTCCCTGATCTCATTAAGCGTGAAACCAAGCTGCTGCGCGCGGCGAATAAACCGTATTCGGACGACTCCCTCATCGGGATACAGGCGATAATTCGACGCCGTGCGCGCTGCTTTTGGCAACAAGCCTGCGCGCTCGTAAAAACGCAGCGTAGGAACGCCGACCTCGGCAAGCCGCGCCAGACGGCCAATCGTCAATAAATCCACGTTCGATGGCTGACTTTGCATCTTAAAAGGATGCTAAACCCTGCACCTAAGTGCAGGGTCAAGCCCAGAAGCAGAGAAATTGCAGGGCCGCTTTACCATAAGCCGAGGCTGCCTTTTCGCCACCTTCGATGTCCCCGGCGCCTGCTTTAGAGTTTGCTTCCTGGCTGGCCGGTGGGCATAATGGGGACATGTCGCGAAGGCCTCCATCACGGACGGCAGCCAATTGCGTGGTGGCACAAAAGCTGGAGGCAATAGAGCCTCGAAGTTGCTAATCTATGCAAGAGATTCAAAAAACGGTGTTCACTTTCCTGGCGGTTTACGGCATTCAGATCATCGGCGCCCTGATCATCCTGACGGCAGGGGTGCTGGTGGCGCGATGGGTTGGCAGGGCTGTTGACGGGTGGCTGATCAAAAAGCAAATCGAACCGCCGATCCGGATGCTGACCGTGCGGGTGGTCCGGTTGCTCGTCTTTGGCCTCGCTGTGGTTCTGGCCCTGGATAAATGCGGCGTCCCCATTGCGCCGATGGTTGCCGGCATAGGGGTAGCGGGAGTAGGCATCGGTTTGGCCACGCAACACGTCCTGTCGAATCTGGTGGCGGGCCTGACGATCATTTTCACCAAGCCATTCCGGGTGGGTGAATACGTGGAGTTGCTTGATGTCAATGGCCAGGTGGTCAGCGTGCAACTTTTTAGCACCACACTCATCCATGCCGACCAATCGCGCGTGGTGATTCCAAACCGCAAGATTGTTGGTGAAATCCTGCACAATTACGGAATGAACCGGCAGTTGGACCTCTCGGTGGGAGTGGCTTATGGCACCGACATCAGTGAAGCCCTGGCCGTCGTGCGGCAAGTCCTGGCGGCCAATCCACGGGTACTCAAACAACCCGCCCCGATAGTCGGTGTGACGCTGCTGGGCGATTCGTCAGTCGATATTGCGGTTAAACCATGGGTGGGATTGGACGATTTTGTGTTCGCCGGGAGCGAAATCTACCAGGCGGTGGTTGAGCAGTTCAGGCTTAAAAATATCGACATGCCCTTCCCACAACGCGAAGTGCGCTTACTCAACGCCGACACCGAAGTGGTGACGGCTTTACCAAGCCGGGCAAAGGGAATCTGACTGAAGATTGCCGCGACGCATCCTGAGGTGTTGTTGGAGGTCTCGTAGTTTGGTCACCACCTATTTGCCAGAGGGACTTACCACGACGACCATGAATGAGCCGGGTTTTGGGCGTGGCCGAGATCGGCCCTCCGTCGCAGGCCCAAACTCGGCCGTGGGAAGATAGAGCGTGTGAGTTGCGGCATCGATGCCCATGGTCCGCGCACCGCGTGGAGTCTGGACAGTTTGGACGAGCTGGAATTTGCCCGGAGCGGTCTCGCGGGCGGCGGCGAGCGTGCCGTCCCCGCAACTGGCAAAGGCGTCACCGTCGAATTTCGTGGCATCGACCCCAGCCCCGATTTCCAGAGCGGCAAGGACCTTGCCATCATCCGCGCCCATGACAACCAGGCGCTGTGGCCGCCGGCAACCGATGAACAAACGGCGATTCACAACGTCCATCGACATGCCGACCGGCGAGCCGCCCGGCAGGGTTGACCATTTATTTAGGACCTTCATCGTCTTGGTGTCCACCACCGCTACCTGGTCTTTATCCACCAGGTTGATGTAGGCCTTCCCCTGTCCATCGGCGGCCAGAAATTCAGGCTTGCCTCCAAGCTCCACCGCCGTGTCGGCCTTGCCCGTTGAGAGGTCCAAATCCGGCGAAATGGGAATCATTACACCGGCATCGCCGCAGACGACCAAGACCTTCCCACTCGCCGGGTCGTAGATAACCCCGTCGGAGTCATCAGCAGTTTTGACCTTTCCCAGCACGGCGTAAGTCTTCAAATCGAAGACAGTGACGGAGGCATCTGCGCCATCGGTGATGAAGCCCCGACCGGCGCTGGGGACGATGGCCACGCCATGGTTGCGTTTTTGTCCGGGGATGTCCGCAACAGTCTTGCCTGTGTTGGCGTCCAGAACCATGGTGTGCGTCGAGCGCGGAACGTAGAGCAGCTTGTGCTCGGAATCCACGGTCAGGTAATCCCACCCGCCCTCGCCCCCCACATGGAAGAGATGGGAAACATGATAAGGGCCCGTGTCGCCCGTTGTGGATACTGCAGACTTGCCCTGAGCCGACGCGCTCATCAGGACTGCCAGTGAGAATGGAAAAACACCCCGCGCTAGTTGGCTTATGCTCATAAAGAAAGAACTCCAATGGATTGAGTTTGGTTGTCCCAGCAGGTTTAAGTCCTGCTGGTAGAAGCAGTGCATACAATGAAATTGAACTGAGATCAAGGCCATTCGCTGTGCCGCCGCAGCGTGAATCCCCCTGAATTCTGCCCGCCTCAAATGGCTGGAGCGGTGCTGGTCACCGCGTTAGAATGTTTCTGAATATGACGACCACCACCCCTCGAACCACTTCTATGAATCGACGCGCCGCTCAAAGCAAGCTCCTGCCAGGTTCCGTTGCACTGGTGACCGGCGGCACTCAGGGCATTGGCGCCGCCACGGCAATTGCGATGGCGCAAGAGGGCGCCGATGTAGCCCTCGTGGGACGCCGGTTAAGTTCTGAGGCCAAAGAGACACACCGGCGCATCGTGGCCCTGGGCCGCAAATGCTTGCTCATCGGCGCGGACGTTGCTGTGGCCCGCGAGGCCGCGAGATGTGTGGAGGAGACGACCCGGGAGCTTGGGCCGGTCGATGTGTTGGTCCACGCAGCCGGCGGGCCGGTCAATGGCGGACTATTAGAATTGACGGTGGAGGCGTGGCATGCCGCCTTCGATGTGCATGTGCACGCCATTTTTCATCTTTGCCGCGCTGCCATTCCAGCCATGAAGCAAAAAGGACGGGGCGTCATCATCCTGATTTCTTCGGCGGCCGGGATTCGCGGGGTCAAGAGCAACGTGGCTTACCAGGCCGTCAAGGGCGCTTTGCCGCAACTGACCCGTGCTTTGGCTTTCGAGTTTGCGGACAATAACATCCGTGTGAATTGCGTAGCGCCTGGCATTATCCGCACGGCCTTTCACGCCACCATGCCGGCGCAGGTCAAACAGAACAACCTGGACAACCGCATCCCGTTGCATCGGGAGGGAACGCCCGAGCAGGTCGCCAGCCTGATCCTTGAATTGGTGACCAACGAATTCATCACGGGCGAAACGGTCTCGGTGGACGGCGGGATGACGATGCGTATCTGCTAGGTGTCGCGGCCAAAGCCATGTCAGCTCCTCAGGCAGAGCCCTCTCGTTTGCGCTGGGTGATGGTGGGTCTGATCTTCCTGGCCACGGTTATCAACTACCTTTGCCGCCAGGCCTATTCAGTCTCTGCCACAACCCTCCAAAAGGTCTTTTCCCTTTCCAATGAAGATTATGGCCTGCTCACCTCCGCCTTTTTCTTCGCATACGCCATCAGCAACGGGGTATCCGGGCCGATTATCGACCGGCTGGGCGCCAAGCGTGGTTACCTCCTCTGCATGTTCCTGTGGAGTTCCGCCGTTGGGCTGATCGGCGCGGCTCAAAATGTCTGGATGCTCGCCGGCTTTCTGATGCTGCTGGGGCTGGGTGAGGCCGGCAACTGGCCCGCCGCCGTTAAGGTGGTGGGGGAATGGTTCCCACCGCGGGAGCGTTCACTCGCCTCAGGGATTTTCAACAGCGGCGCCGGCATCGGCGCCCTGGTCGGCCCCACGGCGGTGGGTTTGCTGCTGATTCACGTGGGCTGGCGTCCCGCATTCGTCATCGTCGGGCTCATCGGCTGCCTGTGGCTGATCGGCTTCGCGGTGATTTACCACACCCCAGAGGCCCTCGTCGCCGAAGTGACCGCATGCCCGCCCTCGCCCTGGCGCTTGCTCAAGACCCGTTTCCTGTTGCTTTTTGCGCTATCGAAAGTGTTCATGGACCCGGTCTGGTATTTCTACGTATTCTGGCTGCCCAAATTCCTGACCGACGTCCACCACTTCAATCTCAAACAGATCGTCTGGCTGGCGCCCATTCCATTCATCATTGCGGATATTGGGAATCTGGCCGGCGGAGGTCTCACACAGCTCTTGATCTCGCGCGGCGTCTCCATTGGGCGCGCTTACAAAACCGGCGCCGCCCTCTTCGGGATGCTCATGGTTTCGGCGATTCCGGCCATCATCACTCATGATCCATATCTATCGATTGCGTTTGTTTCCATCGCGATGTTCGGCTATACCGGCTACGTGGCCAACACGCTAGCCTTTCCGGCAGAGGTCTTCCCAAAAAATGCGCTCGGCTCGATTTGGGGCCTGGCCAGCATGGGCTCGGGTTTGGGCGGCATGCTCTTTCAATGGCTCTCTGGCCGCATGGTGGACCGGTTTGGATATTACCCGGTCTTTATTGGGTATGGCATCCTGCCGGTGTTGGCCGTCGCCATTGTGTTGTTCCTTATCGGGCCGTTGCGCCCGGACCCGCGCTTCCAAACTCGATCAATACCATGCAGTCCCGCCATTACGCACTGAGTCTTGTCTTGGCGGCAGCCTTGGCAGGCCAGCCGGCTCAAGTTCTGAGCCAGCAGAAATCCCTTGCCACCCTACCGGCCCCTCGGCCAACCGCGCCGCGGGTTATAGGGCCGAACCTGTGGGTCCCTTCGACCCAAGCAGTCCCGGTTTACACCCGAGAGCATCCTCCCACCACGCCCAACCTTGAGGAACTGCCCTTGAAGAACAGTGTTTCGCAATACGGCATCACATGGACCTTCGACAAACCCACGCGCGCCGGCCAATTCATCAATGGTGACTGGTATGTGGTTGGTCCGGTAACAATCAAAGTAATCACCCCTGCCCCGCTCTACGGGGCGGAGATTCCCGAAATCGAACTGGACCACATGGACCTCGAGCGCCCGATGGCCCAGCGCGTCCGCAACGGTTTCATGCTCAATCCACCGGCGGCAATGAAAGTCTCTTACGACAGCGGCGTGCGCAACTGGTTCGATCCTTCCCTCATCCAGAGGTTGCCTGTGGCAATGAAGCCCGGCGATTCGCTCGTCTCGACCATCAGCATGCCCAAGGGTCTAGTCCTCAAACCGCAGTTGTGGGAGACCGTCGAGCGCGGTGTGGATGACAGCAGTCCAATCCGGACCGCTGCAGTGCTGAGTTGCGTGGCAGAACCGCTGCCTCCTGACGCCTTCCGCCCCGCCTTTTGCGATCGCCAGGCGAGAATCTATCTGTCTCGCAACTTGAAACGAGACCTCCTCCCTGCCGCTGCCGGCAAGGCCCTGCCGGACCTCGGATTGTATGTCCGGTTCACTCAACGGCCCTGGGTTGGGACGGGCTTCTTCGGCTTCGAGAGTCCGGTGGAAAACATGCCGCAATATGGCCGCGATTACGCCCGGGTCGTCGGGCAGGACGCGCTGCTGCTCTGCACCGACCTCAAGCCGGAAAAGAAGGAAGCGCTCCTGGTAGATTTCGTGCAGGTGGGTATTGACCTGGGCGGCATGATTCGCTCAGGGCACCCCGGTTGGGAAGGATTCGGCGGGCACGGCAGCGGACGCAAACTGCCCATTGTTTTCGCGGGCCTGCTCCTGGGCGACGACCAGTTGGCCCACATCAATAAATCCTTTCCCGCTGCGCATTTTGGCGAAGATGAACAAACCGCCTATGGCGACTCTTGGACAGGGGCCAAGGTGGTCTTCACCGGACATCGGGGCATCGACGAAGCAACCGGAATTGCGCGAGCAGACACGGGGCCTTATGAACACACCCCGCCCTCCACCTGGAAGGAGGGGCGCGAAAAGATGAGTGAATCGTACCGGCGCTGTTGCACCAGCGCTGCCTGGATCGCTGAGGCACTGGCTTTGCGCCTGATGAAGGCCGAGAAGGCCTGGGACCACGATGCCTTCTTCGACTATTGCGACCGCTGGATGTTTGAGGACGAAACCCAGGTCCTCAAGCGGTTGAAAAGGGATGCGGCAATGGACGAACCCGACTGGGCGCAGGAAGGGAAAACCTGGGAAGCTTTTGTCAACGAGATGTGGGCCGCCTACCGCGTGGCGCCCGGTACGCCACCAACCGATGGTTGGAAGAAGCAGCACGACGACAGCTACCTGAAGGCGGCCATTGAGAAGGCGCAGCGCGGGGCGAAGAGCGCCGGCGAGTGAACCGAGTCTGTAAAACTCGATACTCGGCAAGGTCCTGCTCTGGCGTAAATGACAAAACCGTCATCTGCGGTTCATCAAGGATTCATGTCAATCGGGTTTCATTCAGGCGCGCGAACCAAAACGGTTTGCAAACCGAATGAGATCATGAAAATCAAAACCATCGTCTGTTCCACACTGGCCGCCGGGCTGCTGGCGGCCTGCGTGTCAGAAAAACATGAAGGCCACGAAAGCCAGGCCGCCCTTCAGTCTCAAGCAAAAATAACCAAAGCGGATGCGCAGAAAATCGCTTTGGCCCAGGTGCCCAGTGGCACGATCAAGGAAGCCGAGCTCGAACGCGAAAAGGGCAAACTGATCTGGTCCTTTGATATTGCCACCCCCGGCGCGAGCGACATCACCGAAGTGAACGTGGATGCCGTCACGGGCCAGGTCGTGGGCGTGGACAAAGAATCCGCTGCCCAGGAAGCCAAAGAGAAGAAGAAAGAAAAGGACGACGACGAAAAGGAAGAAGGCAAATAGTACTTCCATCTGCGGCAGCGAAGACCAAAGCACCGGCAGCGTCCCGTGCTTTTGGGCTCATTTGACCTTTCCAAAAGAGCTGCTCTTCCCGATGTTTACCGCCAGTGAAAGGGATTTGTCTCAAAATCCGCCGCTGCGGGAGGGTGACCTGATATGCGCATCCTGGTTGTTGAAGACGAAAAGAAGACGGCTTCCTTCGTACGCAAGGCGCTCCAGGCCGAAGGGTTCGCGGTGGATGTGTGCCACAGCGGGGACGAGGCCTTAGCGGCGAGCGCCGCGATACCGTACGACGCCGTTGTGCTGGATATCATGCTGCCGGGACGCGACGGTTTAAGTGTTCTGCGGCAGTGGCGCAGACAACGCTACCCGGCGCCGGTTTTGTTGCTCTCGGCGCGAGGTGAGGTTAATGAACGCGTCGAGGGCCTCGATGCGGGAGCGGACGATTATCTGCCCAAGCCTTTTGCGCTAGTCGAGTTGGCGGCGCGTGTTCGGGCTTTGACTCGGCGTGGCAGCGAAACCAAATCCCCTGTCCTGCGCGTAGGCGACCTGACATTGGATACGGTGACTCACCGAGCGCAACGCGGCGGAACGGAAATCGAATTAACCAGCCGGGAATATCGGTTATTGGAGTTTCTGATGCGCTCGTCGGGCCGGCTGTGCGGGCGAATGATGATCCTTGAGAAGGTCTGGGATTACCACTTCGATCCCGGCACCAATCTGATTGATGTGTATGTCATGCGCCTTCGTGAAAAAATTGACGCAGCTTTTGAGCGCAAACTGATCCATACCGTGCGTGGGACCGGTTACGTCTTGAAGGAACAACAACCCGACAGCCCATGACCATCCGCACACGCATGACGCTTTGGTATGCCGGGGTTCTGCTTCTTTCGGTGCTGGCCATTGCAGCCCTTTCTCTAAAAGAACTGCACGAAGAACGCAACGCTACCGAAGAGCCGAGTGATAGCCTGGATGACGTGGTGGGTTTGGTATCTGGCATCGGAATTCCAGCGATTCTCATAAGCATTGTTGGCGGTTGGTGGTTGATGCGGCGAGCCTTCGCGCCGATTGCTGAGCTGATCCGCGCGGCGGAAGGCGTTCACGCCCGCAACATGGCTCAGCTTCCACGCACTCACAACCATGATGAACTGGACCGTCTGGCCGAGGTTCTCAATGCCATGACCGCCCGTTTGAATGACTCTTTTACGCGAATCCGGGATTTTACGCTTCATGCCTCCCATGAGTTGAAGACCCCGTTAACAGTCCTTTGCGGCGAGACCGAAACCGAGTTGCGTGACGATTCATTGGGTCCGGTTGCCCGCGAACGCGCCATCAGCCGGTTGGATGAGCTGAGCCGCCTGGCACGGATTGTCGATGGGCTGACCCTTCTGGCAAAAGCCGACGCCGGTCTTGTTCCTTTGGTCCTTGTCCCTGTGTCGTTGGCCGATTTGGTTCGAGATTGCTTCGCAGACGCCCAGATGCTCGCCCGAGCCTCTGGATTGTCTGTGGAGCTGCTCGCCTGCGAAGAACTGAGGGTGCGCGGCGAGGCGCACAGGCTCAGGCAGTTGCTGCTGAACCTGGCGGACAATGCCGTCAAACACAATCAACCGGGTGGCTCGATTTGCATGGCCCTGCGACAAGCGGATGACTGGGCCGAGTTTACCATCGCCAACACGGGCCCTGGCATACCCTCTGAATCGCTCCACCGCGTCTTTGATCGATTTTTTCGCGCTGATTTTGCCCATACTGCAGATGCGGAAGGGTGCGGGCTGGGCTTGAGCATCGCACAATGGATCGTTTTAGCGCATCAGGGGACGATTGCCATTGATTCTGCGCCGTCCCAAATGACAACTGTGACCGTTCGCCTTCCGCTGGATGCGCCGAAGGTTTAAGGATTGAGCCTCTGAAATCTTTGCGATCCGGCGAGCGTTCAACTAAAATCGGTTTTGCTCGAAGTATGTCCGGTTTTTAACGGCAGCAGCGCGAAGCGCTATTCATGCAACGCATTTTGAAACTTTTTATCAGGGCGCTCATCGTTAGCGCTGTTTTGGGTGCTGGGTTCTGGTGGTGGCGCTCGCGAAGCAATTCCCAAGTGTCCTTCCACACGGCTGCAGTGAAGCTCGGCAGCATCGAGACTACCATCAACGCCAGCGGCACTGTCGAACCGATGGAAGTAGTGGACGTCGGAGCGCAGGTGGCTGGCCGCATCCAGTCCTTCGGAACCGACACGGAAGGCAAACCGGTTGATTACGGCTCGGTAGTCGAGCAAGGAGCGGTGTTGGCAAAAATAGACGACTCAGTCTATG